>JAFQUA010000015.1 GCA_017408725.1 Oscillospiraceae bacterium | reverse complement strand
GGGCTCACTCGATTCGTTTTTGCTGCAAAAAGCCTAGGTTCTGTGGGGTAAAATCGTTACCGGGCGGCGCAGGGCAAAAACGATAAGCGCCGCAGTCCGTGCGAAGTGTCCGCGGGCACTGCCCGCATAAACGATCATTTATATTTTCAACCAACATAGCAGCGCCCCGTTCCGAAGAACGGGGCGCTGCTTTCTGTTTCGTTTACAAGGCTGAGAAGCCGTAGCTGTTGACCAGAGCATCCAGCTTTTGTCCTTGCTTGCAGTAGGGACACTCCCGGTAATCGAAGCTAGCATAATCCGGAATATCGCTGACACTGTAAATAGAGCGGACCGGGTGACCCTCTACCTCATCCACCGCCCGGTAGATGGCCGCAACACCCGCAACATAACCGCCGTAGTAACCGATGGCCTCAATGGCCCGCTTGGCAGTATAGCCGGTGGTAACAGATGCCATCAAAATCAGCACATGCTTGCCGCGGATCATAGGCCGGATATTATCCCGGAAAATGATCTGCGTATTGGTGCTGACCTCAGGCTCCATAATGTAAATGGTCTGGTGCTGGTTGATGGTACAAAATCCCGTCTTAGTCAGCTCCTCAGCAACGCAGGTGCCCAGCACCGCGGTTCCGTCCAGACAGAGGATGGTGTCCACAGGCGTATTGTTGATAAAATGGGCAACCAGTTCTCGGGCGCTGTCTTTTGCTTCGCTCAAACGGGTTTTCTGATAGGTAATGTCAATATAATAATTGATATGGCTGTGATTGGTTGCAAAGTGTCCGCGAGCCACACGAAGTGGCACTTTTCCATACCGTACCGGCAGATTTGTCAATTCGATCATATTCATTTCCTCCAATGCTAGTATAAAAAAGAAAAGCGTTTTCAAAGCTCCGGCAGAAGCGTTTTTGCCGGATGCTCTAAAAACGCTTTTTTTCATTATACAACAACCACGGGGTACATTGCAAGAAAAAAAGATCATCAACTCATCCAAAATTCACTTATGCATCTTGTATATTTTGCCTATCTTTAAGGGCCTGCTCCTGCCGCAGAAACTGATGGGCGATGATTCGGCAGATATTTCCCTTTTGGATCATTTCATGGACCTGAGCAAGGCTGGCCCATTTAACGTTGTCCGTTTCCCCGGGCAGCAGTACGATGTCCTCCAACGGCACCATCCGTTTCAAACAGTAGAAATCATACAGAGTATGGCTGTCCTTGTCAGCGTACAGAAATTCAAATTCCGTTTCCTCTGCCCGGATCCCCGTTTCCTCAAACAGTTCACGGGCAATGGCCTGCCGGCTGGTCTCCCCTGCCTTGGCTGCGCCGCCGGAATTTTCCCATGTTCCTGCGAAGCTCTTTCCTTTCGCCCGCCGGGTCAGCAGTACATTGCCACATCCGTCATAGACCCATACGCAAACCACCAAGCCGTACTCTCCGTTTCTCCACGGTGTACCGCGGCGGTGGACCCGTCCCGTAGGCTGGCCCTTTTCATTATATATATCATTGTATTCCACGGTATCACCCTCTTTCGCTGACAAATCACACAAATCATAGCACAATAACAAACCAAAGGCAATAGAAAACATCAAAGGGCACGGTTTCCCGCACCCTTTTCTCCTATTAATCCAGTGTTTCACCCTTATCCCGGTAGGGACTTTCCAACGGACTTTCCGTATCCGCCTCTTTCTGGTAGCGGCTGACCACACCGGCAGCCAGATCTACAGGCAGCAGCGTTCCCGCGCCTGCCACACAGCCGCCGGGGCAGGCCATACCCTCCAGCAAGAAACCATCATACTTACCGGCCTTTGCCAGTGTCATCAGCTTACGGCATTCCCGCAGTCCTTCCGCTCTGGCAGTCTTTACCTCAAAATTGGGATCCATTTCCTTGATCAGGTTGGCAACAGCACCGGCAACACCGCCGGATACCGCAAAACCACGGCCTGCGGCAGTTGCTTCATTCAGATCATACATGGGCTCGATGGTTTCAAAGTCAATTTCCTTGGCCTCAAACATACCCTGCAATTCTTCAAAGGTCAGCACAAAGTCCACATCGGATCGGATGTCCTCCCGAATGGCTTCCAGCTTCTTGGCCGCGCAGGGGCCTACAAAGACCACCTTACAATCGGGATATTTCTGCTTCATCAGGCGGGCGGTAAAAACCATGGGCGTCAGCGTCATGGAAATGTTTTTCGCCTCACCGGGGAACAGCTTATAGATCATGGAGTGCCACGCCGGGCAACAGGAAGTGGCCATATAATTCTGCTCCGCCGGAACTTTTTCCTTAAAGTCCTTTGCTTCCTCGATGGTACACATATCCGCGCCCACCGCCACTTCCACGATGCGCTTAAAACCCAGCTTCTTCATGGCGGCAATAAATTTGCCCGGTGTGGAATGCTTACCAAACTGACCGATAAACGCAGGCGCTACGATGGCAATGACCCGGTCGCCTTTCAAGATAGACTGGATAACCTGGAAAATCTGTCCCTTATCCACAATCGCGCCAAAGGGACAGGACACCAGACACTGGCCGCAGGCAACGCACTTATCCTGATTGATGGTGGCGCGGCCTTGCTCATCAGATACGATGGCATCCATACCGCAGGCAGCGGCGCAGGGGCGCTGCAGATGAACGATGGCATTATAGGGACAGGCCTTGGCGCACTTGCCGCAGCGGATGCACTTGTCCAAATCGATGTAGGACCGGTTGTTACGAACCGAAATGGCATCCCGGGGGCATACCTTCTCGCAGGAACGGGCCAGACAGTTCTGGCAGTAATTGCTTACCTTATACTGATGGGTCGGGCAGGCATGGCAGGCATAGGGTATGATATTAACCAGCGGAGGCTCATAGTACTGCTCCGCTACCGCAGCGGCGTCCATACCCTCAGTCATCAAATGCCGGGTCTGGATGGGGCGAATATTCAAACCCATGGCAAGCCGCACCCGCTCACTGGCGATGGCTCTCTCCAGAAACACGGATTCACGGTGCAGTGGACGGTCGCCGGGTACGATAATATAAGGAAGCTCGTCCACTCCCTCGTAACCCTTGCCGGAATAAGCCATCCGGGCAACTTCTGTAAATACTTTTTTCCGAATATCGGTAATCAGAGAAGGAATACCACGCATATCCGCTTCCTCCTTAGTGTTTATTCAGTGCTTTTTTGAGAGCAGGCATGATCAGAAGAACCAATCCCCCACCGATCAGCGCCGTCACCAACTGCGGTGCAGAGAACATAGCGGTAAAGGTATCGATCTGGGGCTGCTTCAGCGGCAGCACGCGGCACAGTAGCTGCACCACTACAAGATACAGCACAGCGGACTTGGCTACCGCAGCGCCAAGCCATGCCAAAGCTCTGCGCCATACAGTCTTTCCATACACAAAATGCAGCACCAGTACCAGCACCGCATTTCCCAGCGCAATAGCAGGAATAATCGCGATCAACTGGGGGCCAATCCCCAGCAAAAAGGCACAGAACGGTGAGATCACAGCGACTGTCAGACCACACCAAAGTCCTCCCAGCAGCACCGCCGCCACCAGCACTGCGTTGACGCAGGAGCCGGTAACGATCTGCCCCAAGGGCTTTGTGGCCCACTGCAAAACGATCAGCAGCGCCAGCATGACAGCCGTTTCCGTTACCCAAAGGATTCTTTTTTTCATCACTTACCTCGCAAAAACAATTTCCGCACCATTATATTCACAAAATCGGCGGTAGTCAAGCAAAGGTTCGATATTGGCGGAAAGTGGCAAAATTTATTTCTTCATCCCCTGTTATAAGGTCAATCAATTGGCAGGTCATATTTTTCTGCCAGAGTGAGTATGTAATCAACCAAAAGTGGGCACGACGCGCAGAAATTATCCAATTCCTTCTCATTCCGGACACGGACATTCATTATGGAAGCTCCATTTTCGCTGACGGATATTTTTCTACCGTCGGTCAGATAGGTCTCCACTCTGTAGGAATCACAGCAGGGTTCAGCGGTGATCTCACCGCCGCGCAGCGAAATATTATAAAGAAATGCGATCATCCACTGCTCTGCTTGCGTCAGTTCCACTTTTCCCATACGCACATGATCGTAGGTATGCAGTTCCATCTTTTCGACCTTTGCAAGATCGATGGGCGCACGCAGTAAGCCGCTGCCAATAAAAATGAGCACCGCGAGCACCAGCGCAATGCTCCACCATTTCCACTTAAACTTAAACCCGTACGAATTCACAACGGCACGAACAAGTAAAATAATGCCTGCTATAACAGCCGAGATTAAAGTTAGAATAGCAAATGAGGACAGCATTCTCATAATGTTCCCTCCTTTGCAATCTCTCCTTTCCGTCTTGCAAAAAACTTTTTCACGGTTTCTTTATCACCGATCATATGGGCAGTATTAATGTAAATCAGAATCAGCGCAATATATCCAAAAAGATACAGACCGTAACTGATCCTCAGAATGCCTGCCTGAATGTCCCCGTTGGGCATAAAGTACAATGGGTCCGTATGAATATGCAAAACAAAAACTTCAATAAATGCGTAGCCAAATGTCAGCAGAAAACAAACTGCCACTTTCCAGAGCAGCTTATACTTAAAGTCAGCGTATTTAAAAGTCATCAGCGTTATGGATGTGGTCAGCAGCAGCGCATGGGTTAAAATGGAATACCAATTATCAAATAACAGATGCACATTATTAAAGCCCACACCGGGATAAATAAAGAATATCACGGAGCACAGCAGTGCCGATAGGCTTGCGTAATTATTAAAAAATGTCTTTTTAACAAAAACGGAAGCAATCAACGCCCAGCAGGAAATCGCGCACCAAGGTCTGGGCAACATGATCCAAAGCAAGGTAACCCCTTCCATTCCCTGTTGGTGGAAGTAATACAGGTTAACACACCGCACAAAACGGATCATAATTTCAAAAAACGCAATCGCACCCACCAAGGCATATACGATTATTTTCTTGGCTGCATCCTTGTTATGGGAGTGCTTTACAATGAGGTTAAAGACAATAATCAGTGCAACGCAGGAAATCATCACCGCGATATGTAACGGGCCCCATTGCCCTGCTTTAAAGGGATTTTCAATACCTCCGAACAACCATTGGGAAAAAGACATTTCTTTTTTACTCCTTTTAATAATTTGATAAGAATGGAGTTTCTTATTAATATATTTATTATACCCTATAATCTTCCAAAAAACGATATAAGATTTTATTAAGATTAAGAATGACGGATGAGGGATTCGATTCAATCGAGGTTGCGCTCCGTCAAGCCGTCGCGCGCAACAGTCCACCGTACTGTTGCATTTAGATGGGTTCGAATCCCTATCCTTATTTTCTGCCAACAAAAAAGACCATCCGGTTGGATGGTCTTTTTTGTTGGCAGAGGATGAGGGATTCGAACCCCCGCAAACGGAGTCAGAGTCCGGTGTGCTACCGTTACACAAATCCTCTATCTTTGGCACGGATATTATTATACGCACCAATCGAAAAAAGTCAAGAAGTTTTTTCCTTTTTTCTGATTATTTTTTCCTGCCTGTATCAGCATACCCCGAAAGCGAAAGGTTATGCATTTTCCTCCCATGGAAACGGCTTATTTTTCAACACATGATCCTTCAAATAATGGAATGTGGCATCTTCCCCCTGCTCACTGAGCATTGTCAAAAGGTATTCCAGCTCTCGTTTGGTCTGGGGATGGATCAAATCCCGTTCCCGGCTGCGCATAAAGTATTTCAGCGGTGAGCTCGGTGTATAGGCATCTCCTTGATAGACGACGCAAGCAGCACACCGGTCCATGATCTGCTCCACCAGATATTTTCGAGGCATGGGGATGGATTCATACCGGCGGCTTTCCATATTCATATCCGTCCAGTATTCATAATGGTGACGGTTTCGGCCCTTATGATGCATCCACGCCTCGCTGTAGCCCTTGTCCTCACGTTCCGCGGCATTGGGACTGCGGACACCTTGGTAGTATTTTGCGCCTACCCAGAATTCCGTTGGCGAATATTTGGAAAGGTCATGGGTCAAGCCCTGCCAGTATAACCCCACTCGGAAGCATCCCGCCATAACGATCAAGCGGTGGCGGGTAATGGTCTTAAAATGCTGCCACGGTTTCATGAAAACATCCCTCTCACTGCTGTTTTACTTTATTATACGCCAAAGGTTTTCGCTTTGCAAGCAAAAAGGGTCTCCCAAAGGAGACCCTTTTCATGTCTTTTAGATTAGATGACGATTCCAGCCTTGTCCAGAATGGCGGGAACATTCTTCTCTGCGCCGATGGCCATGATATGTACACCGTCGCACAGCTTCTCGTCCTTGATCTTGGCGATCATTTCAGCAGCCATCTCGATGCCCAGCTGCATGGGCAGACCCTTGACGCCCTTTTCCTTGCCTTCTGCGGCAGCAGCGGCCAGACGGTCGATCATATGCTGAGGCACGTCGATACCGGGAACATTTTCGTTCATGTACTTAGCCATACCGGCGGCCTTCAGAGGAATGATACCCGCCATGATGTGGGTCTTGATGCCGGCC
Source organism: Oscillospiraceae bacterium (assembly GCA_017408725.1). Next base: position 13,936 of record JAFQUA010000015.1, on the reverse strand, counting down.
TTATCCACTTCCTCAAGGAAGCGCTTGAAGGTATCCAGATCGAAGATGCCCTGGGTCTGAATGTACATAGCGCCGGCTTCCACTTTCTGGCGCAGCTTATTGATCTGCAGGAAGATGGGCTCATAAACGGGAGTAACGGAAGCACCCTTATAGAAGGAAGGTGCGCCGCCGGCGATCTCATTGCCGCCGCAGTCGCAATTGGTTTGTTCCATCTTGCTCAGCATCTTCAGGATGCCCACAGAGTCCAGATCGTAAACGGGCTTAGAGTCCTTGCAGTCACCGACCACGGGATGGTCGCCGGTGAGAGCCAGCATGGTATCGATGCCAAATGCGGCAGCGGCCAGCGCATCGCCCATCAGGGCCATACGGTTACGGTCACGGCCGGTCATCTGCAGAATAGGCTCCACGCCTGCCTGCTTCAGCTTAATGCACAGACCAAGGCCGGTAGCCTTCAGGCTGGCAGACTGCATATCGGTAACGTTCACGCCGTGAACCTTGCCCCGCAGCAGCTCGGCAGCTTCCATCTGCTCGGTAAAATCATAACCCTTAGGGGGTGCCATTTCGGCAGTTACGCCAAACTTGCCGGATTCCAGTGCGTCTTTCAAAATACTCATTACTTCTTCCCCCTCAAGCTGATCGTTCTGGGATACGCGAATGCGCCGTAGCCCTTGTCCTCACGAGTCTTGCTCATCTTCTCTACCTCACCGGTAGCCTGCAGACGCTCGTAGATCTTGATCCATGCGCAAGGATTCTCGGGATTGACCTCGCACTTGCCGTTCTTCTGGCCGCCGCAAGGACCGTTGACCAGACTCTTTGCACACTGGGTGATGGGGCAAACGCCACCGGTCTGACCCAGGACGCACTGACCGCAGAAACGGCAGGACTCTTCCCAAACGCCGAACTTGACAGCTTCGCCAAGGTACATGGTATTGTTGGAAGGATAAACGGGCTTGTCGGCTGCGTTCTTGGCAACGCACTGCACACCGTCGCCGCAGGACATGCAGATGACGCAGTCAGGGTTGGCGGCATTGATGGCCTTCATCTTGGTCTTAACGCCCAGATTCATGCAGCAATAGTCGCAGATCGTGGTAGCAACGACCTTCTTGCCGCCATCTTCCAGGATTTTGGTCAGCTCGTCGATCTGGGGCTGACCGCCGGTCTGGCAGGCTGTGGCGCAGCTGTTGCAGCCGACGATGGCTACGGTCTTGGCATCGCCGACCATGGCCATAACTTCTTCAATGGGTTTCTTTTGTGTAATGATCATGTACAACTTCTCCTTTGGTATCCCTATGTAGATAAAAGAATTCGCCGCTGAGGCAGGTCCACACCTGCCGCATTCTAAGATTCATTATAGCGCATTTACGAAAAAAATCAACCGCTATCTGTGTGCAAATGAAATGTTTTGTTAAAAATTGTGATGGGATGTTAAAAGCTGCAATTAGCTAACATGATTTAACAGAAATTTTGCCTGCCAGCAACTTCCATTGCAAAAAAGAACACCATGCATTATACTGGCAACCATGCCCGATCCCCTGTTACCGGCGAAACGGCTGCAAATTACATATCCGGCACAGGAGGTTTATCTATGAAACAAAATAAAATCCGTCCCTTTGGTATGCGGGACAAGCTGGGGTATCTGTTCGGTGACTTTGGAAACGACTTCACCTTCATTCTTTCCACCAGCATTTTGATGAAATTTTATACCGATGTTATGGGCGTCAGTGCCGGCATCGTGGGCATCATCATGATGATCGCCCGGTTTGCCGATGCGGTGACGGATGTGACCATGGGCCGTATCTGCGATGCCGCCAAGCCCACAGCAGCAGGTAAGTTTAAACCGTGGCTGCTGCGAATGTGTATTCCCGTAGCCGCCGCGTCCTTTCTGATGTACGCACCGGGTCTTTCGCCGGAAACGGTTTCCCGGTGGTCTGACGGCACCCGCATTGCGTTTCTTGCCATCACCTATATTTTGTGGGGTTCTTTCTGCTACACCGGTGTGAATATCCCCTACGGCTCCATGGCTTCCGCCATTTCCGCCGATCCCGGTGACCGGGCTTCCCTTTCCACTTTCCGTACCATGGGTGGTATGCTGGCCGGCATGTTTATCGGCATTGGCCTTCCGTTGGTGGCATACGATAAGATTACAAGCACTTCCGGAGAGACACTGAGCGTGATCAACGGCAGCAAAGTTGCCATCAGTGCCGCTGTATTTTCAGTGCTTGCCATCCTTTGCTATTTGCTCTCCTACCAGCTGATTACCGAACGGGTGCCATACAAAGCAGAAAAACGCCAAAAAACCGGTGTTACAAAAATGATTCGAAGCGCTATCACCAACCGATCACTGATCTCCATCATTTTCGCATCCGTATTTATGCTGCTGGCACAGCTGACCATGCAGAATATGTCCGCCTATATTTTCCCTGATTACTATGGCAATGCCGCGGGCCAGACCCTTTCCTCCCTGACTATGATGGGCAGTATGCTCATCGCTTCCGTGGCTGCCAAGCCCTTGAGCAACCGTTTTGGCAAGGCAGAAGTCTCTGCCGCCTCCAGTTTGTTTGCGGTGATCGTTTGCGTCATTACATGGCTCATTCGTCCGAAAAGCATGTGGGGCTTCATTGCTCTGCAATCTCTGATCTGGCTGGGGCTGGGTGTATTTTCCATGATCTGCTGGGCACTGATCACCGATGTTATCGATGACGCGGAGCTGAAAAACGGCATCCGTGAGGACGGTAGTGTGTACGCCCTCTATTCCTTTGCCCGCAAGCTGGGCCAGGCCTTTGCCGCCGGTCTTTCCGGCTGGCTGCTGGAGGCCATTCGCTATAATGAAAAAGCATTGGAACAGGGAATCAGTCAAACGCAAGCGGTTAAGGACGGTATTTTTAATATTTCCACCCTCGTTCCCGCTCTGGGCTTTGCCGCACTGGCTGTTGTGCTTTGGTTCTGGTATCCTCTGCACAAAAAGCGGGTTGAAAGCAATGCCGCTGCCATTAAAAGGAAACATGACGCAGAAAAAGATAGGTAATTTTCAGATTTTATAATCTGTTTATTGAATTTCTGCAAGGATATGTTATGATTATAGTTAGAAATTTAAATTACAGGAGGAAAACTTGTGAGAACCGTTACCAATATTAACCACAAATGGGCATTTACCAAACAGACCACCGAAATTCCTTCCGCAATTGACAGTAAATGGGACTTTGTTAACCTGCCCCATAGCTGGAACGCACTGGACGGACAGGACGGAGGCAATGACTATTACCGCGGTACCGCCATCTATGCCAAAGAGTTGGACAAGGAAGATCTGCCTGAAGCAGAGCGCTACTACATTGAAATTAACGGCGCTAACTCCTCCGCAGATCTCTATGTAAACGGCAAGAAGTACGCCCACCACGATGGCGGCTACTCCACCTGGCGCTGCGACATCACGGAAGAAATTGCGCAAAAGACCATGATCGTTCTGGCAGTAGACAACGCGCCCAACGATCGGGTATATCCTCAGATGGCAGACTTCACCTTCTATGGCGGTCTATACCGTAATGTGAATATTATTGGCGTTTCCGCTTCCCACTTTGATCTTGACTACTACGGCGGCCCCGGCATCAAGGTCACCCCCATTGTTGACGGCAATAACGCCAACGTGGAAGTGGAAGTGTTTGTAACCAACGCCAAAATGGGTCAGTATCTGCAGTACACAGTGCTGGACGCGGAAGGCGAAGTCGTCGCCAATGTAGCTACCGACGACACCAAGATTAATGTGACCATCGAAAATGTCCACCTGTGGAACGGCCGCAAGGATCCCTACCTCTACACCGTGGAAGTCAATCTGGTGGAAGATAAGGATATCCTTGACAACATCAGCACCCGCTTTGGTTGCCGTTTCTTTGAGATTGATCCCAACAAGGGCTTTATTCTTAACGGTGAAGCATACCCACTGCGCGGTGTTTCCCGCCATCAGGACCGTCTGGACATCGGCAACGCTCTGCTTCCCGAGCATCATGCTGAAGACATCGAGCTGATCTGCGAAGTGGGCGCCACCACCATCCGGCTTGCCCACTATCAGCACGACCAGTATTTCTATGATTTGTGCGATGAGAAGGGTCTTGTAATCTGGGCAGAGATTCCCTATATCTCCCAGCATATGCCCACTGGCCGGGAAAACACCATTTCCCAGATGAAGGAACTGATCGCCCAGAATTACAACCACGCTTCTATTTTTGTCTGGGGTCTTTCCAACGAAATCACCATGAAGGGCGCAGAAGATCCCGATCTGCTGGAAAACCATATCATTCTGAACGATCTGGTTCACGAAATGGATAAGACCCGCCTGACCACCATAGCCTGCGTTTCCATGTGCCCCATGGATGCCAAGATCGTCCAGCTTCCCGACACCGTTTCTTACAATCATTACTTCGGTTGGTACGGCGGCGACACCACCATGAACGGTCCCTGGTTTGACAAGTTCCATAAAGCATACCCCAACATTCCCATCGGCATCTCCGAGTACGGCTGTGAAGCACTGAACTGGCACACTTCCGACCCCAAGCAGGGTGACTATACAGAGGAATATCAGGCCTTCTATCACGAAGAGCTGATCCGCTGCATCCACGAGCGTCCCTATCTGTGGGCAACTCATGTGTGGAACATGTTTGACTTCGGTGCTGATGCCCGTGCTGAGGGCGGCGAAAACGGCCAGAACCACAAGGGTTTGGTTACCATGGACCGTAAGTACAAGAAGGATTCCTTCTACGCTTACAAGGCATGGTTGAATCCCGAGCCCATGGTTCACATCTGTGGCAAGCGGTACATTGACCGTGTAGAAGATGTGACCAAGGTAACCGTTTACTCCAATCAGCCCACCGTGGAGCTGTTTGCAAACGGTACTTCTCTAGGCGTACAGCAGAATAACGGTCTGCCCTTCTTCTATTTTGATGTTCCAAACGCAGGCGTGACCCAATTGGTTGCTGTTGCCGGCAAACTGAAGGACGAAAGCATCATCAACAAGGTAGAGGTCTTTAACGAGGCTTACCGGTTAAGAGAAAAGAGCGCCATCCTCAACTGGTTTGAGATCACCATGCCAGAGGGCTACCTCAGCATCAACTCCACCTTCAAGGATATCATGGCTACCCTGCAGGGCAAGATGCTGGTGATGGGCCTGTTCGCCAAAATGATGTCCAAAATGGAGGGCAAGAAGGGCGGTGCCGGCGGTTTCGACCTCAGCTCCATCGGCGGTCTGATGGATATGCTGGGCGGCTTTACGCTTCTCCGGCTGGCCGGCATGATGGGTACCATGAATGTCAATTTCACCAAGGAAGAGCTGTTGGATCTTAACGCCAAGCTTAACAAGATTAAGGCACCCAAAAAGTAATTAAGAAACAAAGGACCGGTCGGGAAACCGACCGGTCCTCAGACTGTCGAAAAAGCTCAGTAAAAGCGTTTTTTACAGATCGAAGGGGCTCCGAAGAGCCCCTTTTTATTTGGATTAGTAACCGACCTTCTCCCAGCACTCGAAGGGAGCAGCCAGCTCTTCGCTAATGTAGACCTGAGTCTTCTTGGTCTGCAGCATGGAAGAGGGAACATAAGGAGTGACGGGACCGTGAGTGACCAGACGGGAGGTCATTCTCTGCCAGCTGGAGAAAGTGCCGCAGGTGGCAAGTGCATGGACCTCGATACGCTCCTTGGCGCGCATGACGTCGATGGGGCCGATGGTTGCGGCTCTGGGAGGCACATTGGCAATGTCGCCGGACTGGCCGAAGGTGCCGTTCAGAGAGTTCTGCAGAATGGTCATGGGATGCAGGGTGACCAGCTTAGCGGGCTGGTTCAGCCACTCTTCAATATCACCGCTGCCGACGAACTCAGGAATGGGATCCACGAATGCTACGTGACCGGTCCAACCGGGAGAGGTGGAGATGATGTCCGCGCCGCCGCCGGAAATATCATTGATGATGTTGGAGTAATCATTGATATTCTTGTTGGTGGGGTAATGAACATTGGCCATGGGCATTCTCAGCTTGGGATCGATCTGCATGACGAAGTACTTGATCATGGAGTGAACAAAGCCAGCCTCATAGGTCTCGGGAGCGATGTTGCCCTGATCGTCTGCCCACTCGTCCTCAGCAAAAATATGTACCTTGGAGCAGTCAACCTGGAAGTAGTTGATCAGCTGAGCCAAAGGAATGTAGGTATCAGGCTCGGGATTGCCCAGAATCATGGTAAAGGTTCTGCCTTCCTCGGAAGCTGCCTTCAGACGGGAGAACAGGGTTGCGATCAGCACGGGATGGGGGTTCATCATGACCTTGACCTGGAACTCGGGATGCCACCAAGGCTCTCTCTGCTCCAGCTCCACGCCGCTCATCTTGCGGACGCGCTCACAGACCTCACGGTCCTTAAATGGCACAAACTCAGCAGGATTGAAGCTGAACTTGGTTGCGGGATCGGTAATAATGTTCATTATTGCAATTCTCCTTCCAATATTTCAAAAATAGACTTGCGCAAAGCCCGAAAATGTGCTTTAATAACTACACTTACGGCATAGTATAATGATAATGCGTCATGCGCGTTTTGTCAATGCTTTTCTCATGCTGTTAAAATTGGTATTGATGCCACCACAATTTAAAACAGTAAATCTTTAATTGAGGGCTTTTTTACGGATCTAAATGCGAAGTAACCGAACTTGCTGCCGCACAGGAAACCATCTGCAAGCTGCGTGCTGCCAATATATAAAAAGGAGACCTAACTTATGGCTTACAAAATGACTCGATTTACCCCCGACATTTGGGAAGAAGCACTGGATGTGCTGGGCAACGCTTTCCACAAAAATGGCGCTAAACAAGATTTCGCTGAAATGTATCCCCGGGTATTTACGAAGGATGCACGGCAGCTTTCCGATCATTTTGCCGCCTACCCGGAAGATAAAGACATCCACGGCAACATCTGTGGCTGTATCTCCAACTGCGAAATGACCTACCATGTGGGAAATGAAATCTTAAAAATATCTTCCTCCGGTAATGTTGCAGTGAAGAAAAGCGCCCGCGGTACCGGTCTGATGACTGTGATGTTTGAAGCAGTAGATAAATCCCTGCGTGAGGATGATTTTGATCTTTCCTACCTCCACGGCGCCCGCACCCGCTACAATTATTTCGGCTACGAGCTGTGCGGCGTGGAATACCTGTTCACTTTCGAAATAGCAGACCTTTCCAAGCATTATTTAAACCAAAACAAGTTTCAGTTTATTGATCTGTCTCAGCGGGAGGATCTTCTGGATCAAGCAATCGAAATTATTGACGCACAAAAAGTTCATGTGGAGCGCCGGGCAGATGAGCTGATCAAAGTCTACCGCGCCCGTTGGAGAGAGCCTATCGGCGTTTTCCGCAACGGCCAATTCTGGGGCAGTTTTGCCTATGGCGAAGGCGGCATTAAATACCTCGCCCTGCGTGGTTACGACGATTTCGCAGAAATGGTCTACGAATTCATGCTGGCAAGGGGACTTACCGTGATTCCCTATGACGCACCGGATTACGACAAGTCTCTGATGAAGAACTGCATAAAAAACTGTAGCAGCTTTGCCATAGGCAATCCAGCCAACTTCAAGATTCTGCATTTTGACAGAGTCGTTAAGGCTTTCCTGCAGCTGAAGGCCGACAACACCCCTCTGTGCGACGGTGAAGTTACACTGGACAGCGATCTGTTCGGCAAATACCGTATTACGGTCAAGGACTCCAAGGTCTCCGTCGATAAGTTTGAAGGCGAAGCCAAGTACCATCTGGCAGGCTACGAAGTCTACGACTTCCTCTTCAACTTCACTCCCAACTCCTACGGTGCATACGACCCGGCAGTCAGTTCCTGGTTCCCTATGCCCATCAACGCCCCCTATCTTGCATAAAAATTAAGCCCTCCGAACCGGAGGGCTTTGCTTTCGTGTTTGCCGTTTAGCTTCTGCAGTCCGTCAAATAACGGATCAAGCAAACCGTTGCCAGGATTGTCAGCGTCAGGAAGAACAGCAGAGCCCCCACAAGAACAGCACTCAGGATGCTTGCGGCAGCAATGCCCACCACAGCCAGAACAGCAGCCAGTGCAATGGTGCCCAGTATGCCGACCAGCAGTGTATTGAGTGCATTGCATATGCAGCTGCGCCCTTCACTTCGTCCTGCCAGGGCTCCTGCCACAGTCACGATCCCCAGATACAAAACGGCAATGCCCAGGGCGACCCAGAGAAATACGGGTGCTACCGTAATAACCGCAGTGATCTGAAGAATGGTTGTGATCACTCCAACGATGGCGCTGATAATGATTGCAGCTACGGTGCAATTACATCTGCAATTGCAATTACAGGAACAGTTGAATAATGACATGTTTTCTCACCTCCCACAACAGCTTATGCAGTATCATGAGAAACGGTGCAGTTTCCGTCGAATCTGTGCCGCTGATAACGACATTATCAGCAACTATGATATCATTCTATATGCTACAAATATTGATAAGTTTGCCCGGCAGGTCCAATTCCTTTGCAGAAACCAGATCCGTATGATGCATCTGATCATGACCCATAAGATAAAAAAAATCCATTAGTGTTTCTTTCAGCAGTCCGGACATTTATTTCAATTGCTTCACCGCTCCACATACATTTATTAATGCATACAGCTACAATCATGAAACCATAGTTGCCCTCGTTAAGGTGATCTGCGGAGAGCAGGAACTCACCGATTACAGTCCCCTTGCCATAACCCCCTTACCCCAGCAAATGCGGTCATAACCTCCGGCTAATTTAAGTTGCAAAAGAAAGGTAGACACGCGGAAAATCATCATGTTGTTCGCTTTTTTATATTAAAATGCAGACAGAGGTTTTATTTATACAATAAAACACAGCCATGGCAAAAGCCATGGCTGTGTTTATTTGGGATATTACTTAAAGAGGTTCTTGCGAACATCCGGAATCAGCAGAATGCCTGCTGCCAGTGCGCTCAGAGCCAAGAGACTGCCGAAGAGCACGATGGCTGCATTGTCACCGGTGTCGCTGTTGCTGTCATCGGGGTCTGTTTCGCCGCCGGTGTTGCTGTTGCTGTCATCGGGGTCTGCTTCGCCGCCGGTGTTGCTGTTGCTGTCATCGGGGTCTGCTTCGCCGCCGGTGTTGCTGTTGCTGTCATCGGGGTCTGCTTCGCCGCCGGTGTTGGTGGAATCGCCATTGACGACTTCCACCGTATAAACGGCACGGAACAATTCATAGTCCACAATGACATTTACCTTGCCCAATGCATCCAGTGCAGGCGCAATGACGGTGGCTTCTGCCATATCAACCCGCTCTGTGGAACCATCATAGTAGTGAACGATAATCTCGTTGCCTTCCACAGTAAACTCGCCATTCAAGGTATATTCCTTAATAACAGGAGCAGCTTCAATATAGGTAATATGCTTACCGTCAATGATGTACTCCTGAGGGAATTCCTGCACTTCCAGCTTATCCTTATCCAAGCGGTAGAAGCGGCCGAACTTGATGTTGTGGGCTTCAGTAGCAGAGTATCTTTCCGCACGGCCAAACATGGCAACAACATGGTCTTCCGTAATGGTCATGTACATATTGATATTCTGCATCAGGTCTCTGCGGCCACCGTCGCTAATGTCGCCCCAACGGTCAACATCGCACAGGAAGTCCCAACTGTAGCCATCCTTGCTCATAAACAGGGAGATTCTGTGTCTGGGGAATCCGTTGTTAAAGCTGGCAGAGAAGTTGTAAACCGTAACCATATAATAGGTGCCGGGATTATAAGGATCTTCCTTGACGCAGAAGGAAACAACACCGCCGGGAATCTGAGGCAACGCATAGTCACCTTCCCAAGTAACGCCGTTATCATGGGAAATGGTATAACGTAAGCAATCGCTGGGGTTATAGGAACAATACTGAATGATGGTTCCGTCTGTTGCCTTGATAATGTTGGTTTCTGCGTAAGAAAGCAAATTGGTGGTCTGGGCGGGGGTATTAACGGATCTTGTCCAGTTATAGCCACCGTCATCGGAATAATAGGTTTCCGAAATAACCGTTCTTTCAACGCCATCTACCACAATCTTGTATCTCGCGTCGATGGTAACAAACAAACGGTATGTACCATCCTCCAACTTGATCTCGCAGAGGCGGTCGCCGGTATGGGCATAGGTGTATGCGCTGTCCAGAGGCAGCTCTGTGATCTTCGTCCATGTCTTGCATTCATCCGTGGAACGGTAGACATTCTTGCCGGCAACTGCCAAATAGGTGCCGTCATGCAGCGGAATGTGGGATTCGCCAATATTGGTATTATCAAATTCGGTGGTTGCCTCAAACAACTGACCCTGATTGCTGGAGATCAGACGCAGGGAGTTCTGCACCAGCAGATATCTGCCGTCAGCCAGTTCGATCATACTGGGATACTTGAACTGAGGATCGGCAACAGTGTAATCCAGCGTATATTCCAGAACGCCGTCCTGCACATGGCTCTGTCCGCTAATCATTGTCAGATCCACATCGTCGATGACCACATTGCAGCGCTCCGTGAAGACACCCACGCGCCCGGTCATGACCTTTCTGCCTGCATCCGCGGTAACAACGGGCGTAGCGGAATCGCCCACGAAGAGCGCCAGCTTCTCGTCAACCACATTCAGCCGCAGATCGTACCATGCGCCCGCCTGCATCTCGGGAGCGCCGGCAGCGGAGTAAGCGACAGTTTCTTCAAAGTCCCAACCGTATCTGACTTTAATGAACCACTTCTTCAGGGTGAAATCGTAGCCTGCCTTGATATAGGACTCGTCATAGTTATAGCGGGCGGTCAGACCAACCAGAGGATAGTCCCCCACTTCTGTGACCTTGACCTTAACAGCATAGTCCACGTCCTGATCGAACACATGGAGCCAGCTGTGAGAATAGTTGTCCGCGGCGCTGTTTGCATTGCCGTAGACCAGATCGGTGCCGTCCAGCATGATCTTCCAATTGTCCTCGCGGTTGTCCTCGATCCAGTGGCTGGGGCTCTTGCCCGGGGTCTCATCTTCGAAATCATCGGTATATTCGCCGGGCTCCAGATCGGTATTGTACTTATTTCCGGTGCCTTCCGCATTCAGCTCAACGCCGCGGACAACCAGATTATCGTACTTCGTCCAGCCTTCAGAGCTGATAAATCCAAGTGTGCCGGTAGCCAGCGGGTTGGTGGAATCTTCATACTCAATCCACAGCACATCATCGATGTAGCAGCGAATGACACCGTTCACATAAGTTACTCTCATGTTGATCCACTGCCCGGGCTGCCAGAAGTCTTCGTATTTCCACTCACGGGTAATACGGGTTCCGGCCTTAATCAAGTCAATGCGGTTACCGTACAAACCGGTTGCGGAATTCTTTTCAGAGGTCTTATCGCAGAGGTAGAAGCGGTACTTATCGCCGCCATTGGCATGGAAGTCAAGACCCACCCAAACATTGCGGTCGATGATCTGAACATCCACACTGATGCTGTTTACTTCAAAATTGCGGTTATCCAAACGGTTAGAGGAAGTCAAACTGGAAGTACGGACAGAATCATCCACAGAGTGCTGCAGCATCACACCGTTTTCCACATACCAGTAACCAACGTTACGGTCACCGGTGAAGGTGGTATCGGAATTATACTGCTTAGCAGAAGCCGCGGTATCAAAACGGTCCTCAAACACAATCTGCGTACCCACCAATTCCGGATAAACCAGGAATTCGATCTTCTCACTGGCCTTTGCCAGCTTATCCTTGATCTGATCGGAGATAGTTGCCTTTTCCGCTACAGTCAAATCATTGTAGAGGTCCTCAAGGGCATAGACTGCAGCCTTGTTATCCTTAGTCAAGGTATCCACATTCAGTGCGGTAATATCCTGAATCAACTGTGTAATGGCTGTGGTTCTGTCAACGACCTTGTACTTGATCTCTGCTGTCTTGTTCAGATAGCTGACGGTAAGGGTCTTATCCCCCAAAGTATTCACATCATAATCGTTACCGACCAGTGTGTCCACTGGGAAATACTTAACATCACCATTGAAGAACTCAGCCTTCAGATACAGATACTTAATGTCCGGAGTTCTGCCCACGGGTACCTCGATAACACCGTTATAGGCCACCAGATAATCTGCCAGTTTCTTCTCGATACCGTTTCTGTTTGTGTCCTCCATGATGGTGACAGAAACGATTGCATTTACCTTTGCGATCTCCAGATACTTCACCTTTGCGCCGGGATCAAGGATCAATCCGCCAACGCCGGAAGTGATGGCAGCCGTATCCTCATAAGAAAGGATCACCTGATCGTCGATCCAGCATTCTACGGTATCGCCGTACATCTGCAGCTTCAGTTGATAGGTAGCGTCCGCAAGAATCATCAGGCCCTTTGCGTAAAGCTCTGCGGGAGTTGCAGTCTTTAGAACTGTCTTGGTGCCGCTGACGGTCTTGCTCAGCACCAGACCCTCGGTCTTGCTCAGCGCCAGCTCATAGAAGCTGTTGTTTTCCGCCACATATCTGCCCAGAATGCTAACACCACCTTGCGCCGGCAGTGTCACATTGGCGTCAACAGCATAATCAGACAAATACTGATCACTCTTCAGAACAGCCTTGGCAGCAGCGTCACCGGTATTGACAAGGAGCTTATCAACAATATCCAGATCCGTGTCCATCTCCCACAGATCAGCAAAATCGCTGATCTTGCTGTAGAAGGTGTACTTCTTGAACTTCTTTTCGTCCTCAGTCTTTTCAATGACAGAGACCTTTGCGTACTCATACTTGACGGTGCCCTTATCTGTCGTGGGATTGCCCACGGCAGCACCAACAGCAACAGTACCGGTCAGGTAGGGATCGACGCCGCCAATGCCTTCGTCGACGAAGGTTTGCATCAGGTCGCCGTTATAGTAGATCTTAAAGGTATTTCCCTCTGCTACGATCTTAACGATCTGGTTAGAACCCATTGCACCGGTTCCGCTCCAGTAGGGCTTCATCAGTGTAGAGGCTGTGCTGTTGGTAGCAGTGGGAGTCATTTTGTTCAGCGACATGGTGCCGCCACCGCTTGCATTGGTGCCGGTGAGTGCCAGGTAGTAGCCGGTATAACCCTGCGGTGTATTCTTCAAACGGAAATAGATGCGGGGATTGACAGCATTGCCGTCGGTAACGCCTTCAGGAGCGAATCTGGAGAATTTGACTTCGAATTCGTAATCCTCCATAGCTTCTGCCGCATCCGCGCCCATGGCATCCTTTGCGGTAATGTATGCGAAGGAAGGATTTTTGAAGCCGCTGTCGAGGATGACGCTCAGCTTGCCGTCAGCAACGGTCAAATCGCCTTCCTTAGCGTTTGCACCCCAGGTAAAGCCCTGCTCCCAAGGGCTGGTATCCCGAACCTCGGATAGATCAGCCACGAATTCATCGGCGAATTCATTGGTCAGTGTTACGGCAGGCGGAGTCTCAGGCAGAGTCAGCTTGAAGTAATCATACTTAACAGAGCCCTTCTGCGAGCCTGCGCCAACACCGACAGAGCCGCTCAGATAAGGATCCCCGCTTACAGTACCGTCATCTACAACAGTGATGAGCAGTTCTCCATCATAATAAACATTAAAGGTTGCGCCCACTGCCTCGACCTTGATCGTATGCTCAACGCCTTCTGCAATAGACACGCCCTTAAAGGGTTTGATCAATTTAGACGCAGTGGTGCTGCTGGTAGTAGGGACCATCTTATTCAGCGACAAAGCACCAGTGGTACCATCGTTGTTTCCGGTAATGGTCAAAAAGTAACCGGTATAACCCAGCGCTGTTTTATTCAGTCTCAGGTAGATCCGGGGAGTGATGGCACTGCCGCTGGTTACTCCCTCCGGAGCAAATCTTGCGAATTTGGTCTCAAGCGTAAAGTTGGTAATTTGGGTTGCATAGTCCAACGCGCCGGCAGAATCCATCGCACTTATGTAAGCAAAGGTAGGATCC
>JAFQUA010000014.1 GCA_017408725.1 Oscillospiraceae bacterium | reverse complement strand
TTTTTAAGCGGATCCTCTGATCCGCTTACTTGTCATGCTCTTTTTGCAGAAAAAGAGCATCCAAAACAGTTTCCTGTCTTAGATGCTCTCGTTTCGTTTAATTTACCTCTTGGCCTTGTCACTAACTTAATGACATTGGGTTATGACCGCACCTTTTATTCTTTTTCCAGTACCGCCACCACCTTACTGTAGCCGCAAACATAGCGATATGGCACCACCGTCCGGGTTTCCCCCGGCAAAAGATTACCGATACTTGCCCGGTTTGTATATCCGCCAAGGTAGAATCCTTCCTTATGATCGAACTGTTTGTAGCAAAGGGTAACCCCGTTTACGTTTCGGTCTGACCGATTTTCAACCACCAAAGTACCGTTTTCTTCGCTAACTATTATATCTTGCGCCACCATATCCGGTATAAACTCCAGCGAAAGACACACGCACTGGCTGAATGCTTCTTCCGAATAAAGCTGCCCGTTCTTTTCCAGAACCAGCACCCTGCTTCCCGGTGGCAGCATGGTGATCTCAAACAACAAGATCCGTTCTCCCTGCTGCAGACACAGCAGGGCGTTATCAACAAACCCGGCACCGGGGTTGTAGACCATCAACGCCATCACCCCGGAAACAGGCTCCTGGGTCTCATTCTCCAGAAACGGACCTTCATACTGGGCCGTATGCTCCGCAATCAGTCCCGATCCCTTCACAACAATCGGAAATTCCAATTCCTTTTTTACTGACGGTTCCGTTGTCTGGGCTTGAAACGCAGGCAGAGATTCCGTTGGTGCAGCCTTTGTTACTTCCGTAGATTCCCAGCATATTGCCGCCACCACCAATCCTACAACAATCCACCATTTCCTTCCCATTCGGACGAGCCTCCTCATTTGTTCTGCTTTGCCGACATTGTACCGAAAGGAAGCTGACCAAATCAAGGGAATCAGGGGTCTTTCCGTCAGCAGCATAAAAAAAGCGCTCGACAAGAACCGTACAATATCACCACAGTAGGCTATCCAAAAAATAGGGAACCGGAAAACCGGTTCCCAGTTTTTATTATTCTGTACAGCCGCAGGTCTTGTAGCCGTCGCCGTCGTTTACATTGTCACATCCATTGGGGGCAAACTGTGCTGAGGGGAAAGGAATGCGGGAGAACATCTCGCAGGGATCCTCTGCTCCGCCGGGAGTATCGCAGCATTCCTTGGTGGGAATGGCGTAATCCAGCACAGGAACCACCAACTGGGCATCCCGCTCCAAACGGATGATGGAAAACTGCCCCAGTGTGACAAACAGACGCCGCCGTTCCCCTGCCAGAACCAGATCGTCGTCAAACATGCAGCGGATAGCAGCGGGAATCTGCAGCGCAGCCTCCTCGCAGCAGCACTTCTCGTCACAGACCTCACGAACCTTGGAGCTGAGAATCATGGGATCCAGCACCTCCACCACAGCGGTGGGCAGGTTCGCGTAGCGACGGGTGATGCCGTCGGCCTCGTTCAAGCGGGTGTCGCTGCGATAGATGTGAGCTTTGCTGTCCTCACCGCAGAGAACAGCTCGTTTGGTAAATACTGCCAGACCGTAAAGGGCTGCGGGACGGGTGGCTCCGATGGTGGCATCGGCAAGAACGCGGTAGTAGAAGGTCACATCGATGCAGTAGTGATTGCGGTCGAACGCCACGGGCTCTACATCGATATAGGTGTACAGCAGCTCCGCGCAGCGCACTTTGGCACCGGCGCAGGAGTCCAGAAGCGATTGGGAGCCCCGGGTCAGATAGACCCGCAGATCCTCGATGCAGTCCTTATCCCGGCAGCTGTCGGTGATCTTTCGGGTGTGAATGGACATGGCCTGCTGCAAGTCCTGAGGATTGCAGCGCAGGGTGTCCTGACATTTGTCAGACATATGGATACCTCCCGATATCAGTTGGGATTAAGCAAAATGCTTACAGGACAGTTTATGCGTCCCCAGCGGGAAAGTGCAGAAAAATGGGGTTGCGCCCCCGGAGAAATTGCGCTAAAATATAGAAAAAGGGGGTGCGCAGATGGAGATTATGCTGGATAAGACCGTCATGGAATATATTGCTGATCTGTTTAAAGCCTTTGGTGATCCTACCCGGGTGCATATTTTAACGCTGCTGCTGCAGCAGGAGCTGTGCGTGGGCGATATCGCTGAGGCTGTGGAGCTGTCCCAGAGCGCCATATCACACCAACTTCGAATTCTGAAGCAGATGCATCTGATCAAGTTCCGCCGGGATGGAAAAAACATAGTATATTCTCTGGCAGATGACCATGTCCGCACCATTTTGCAGATGGGTCTGGAGCATGTAATGGAATCATAACCACCGGCCGTATGAAGTTGTAAGATAAAGGTAGACACATGGAAAACCACCATGTTGTCTACCTTTTCTTTATGCTAAAATACAGACGGAGGTGGTTTTCTTTGTGCAATAAAGCCGCCGGGAAAATCCCGGCGGCTTTTGTATCGTTTTTATCCGCGCATGATGCGCTTTCTGGCAATGTTGATGGGACCCTCCTGCATATGGTTGATCCACGCAAGACTCTTGCCGCAGCCATAGGCCACGCAGGAATCCGGGTCATCCGCCAGTGTGCAGGCAATGCCGGTACGCTCTGTCAGCAGCTTATCCATACCCCAGATCTGGCTTCCTCCGCCAGTTAGGGTAATGCCGTTCTCCGCAATGTCGCTGACCAGCTCCGGACTTGTCTCTTCCAGAACAGACAGCACCTCGTCCGCGATCTGACGGGCAGGACGGCGCAGAACCTCATATATTTCCGAGGATAGCAGCGTCAGTTCCCGGGGCATACCAGTCTTGGCATCTCTGCCCTTTACATTCATACTGATGTTCTCCGGCCGGGGATAGACACAGCCGATTTGGATCTTCACATCCTCCGCCGTCACCTGGCCGATGATGATGCCGTGCTTCCGCCGCACATAGCGGCCAATGGCTTCATCAAAGGCGCTGCCGGCGATCTTGATAGACGAAGAAGCAGCCACGCCGTTGAGGCTCAGCACCGCCACATCGGTGGTGCCGCAGCCGATGTCCACCACCATCTGGCCGCTGGGGCCGCGAATATCCAAGCCCGCGCCCATGGCCGCTGCCAAAGGCTCCTCGATCAGATATACACGTCGGGCACCGGCATCAATGGCTGCATTGATGACCGTCCGCTCCTCAACCTCTGTTACACCGCTGGGAACGCAGATGACCACACGGGGCTTCGGAGTAAACAAAGAAGCCTTTGCTGCCTCGCGAAACAGTGCCTGCAGCATCTTGACCGTCATTTCATGATCGGAAATAACGCCGTCCTTCAGAGGATGCATGGCCACAACATTGCCGGGCGTTCTTCCCAGCATATTCCGGGCAGCAGAGCCTACCTGCAGAATCTTTCCCGTATTCTTATCCACCGCCACAACGGAGGGTTCCCGGATCACGACGCCCTTTCCATCCACATAGATCAGCACATTGGCTGTTCCCAGATCGATTCCCAGATCATATGAAAATAATTGCATACACTTCACCTACTATTCTTTCCGTCGCGCCGGGCAACAGCCACAGCGCCACAACACACCCGCTTCGCGCCGGCTGTCAGCAGCATTCTTGCAGCCTCAGACACCGTTGCGCCGGTGGTAATCACATCATCCAACATCAATATCCGCTTTCCCCGCACAGCATCCGGTTCTGTCACCCGGTATGCGCCCAGAACATTGGCTCTGCGCTCCGCTTCGCCGCTGATACCGGACTGGGGCGGATTGTTTCGAATCTTTTTCAGCAGTTTCCGGGGCCTCATTCCCAGTTCCTCCCCTACTGCCCCTGCAAGAAGCTCCACTTGGTCAAATCCCCGCTCCTGCAATCGTTGGGGGCTGATGGGAATCCATGTCAGCACATCGAAACCGTCGGGGTATTCCTGCGTCAGTTTCATAGCGAGCATTCTGCTATAACATTTTGCATAGGATCTGGCTCCGCGGAATTTATAACGCAGGATGCTTTCCCGCACCAGACCTTCATAATACCAAATGGCTGCCCAGCCGTCAAGAAAGGTAAATTTTCTGCGGTATGCAACACACTCCGGATTGTCCACGCGGCAAACACGGCACAGATCTGTTTCATCTTTTTCCAAGATCCTGCCGCACAGCACACATTTGGGTGGAAACAGCAGTGCCACTATCCAATGAAAGAATTTCATTCCACTTTCCCCTGCAGTCTCAGCTTCAGCCCCGTATACCGCCGCCCCCGCTTGGCATTCTCGGTCATGGCAGCCACCGTTTCCTGCCGCCCAACGATGATCAAAAGCTCCCGGGCACGGGTAATGGCGGTATACAGCACACTTCTGCTCAGCAAATAAGGTGAGCCGTTCCACGCGCTGAGGATCACCGCCCTGTACTCGCTGCCCTGGCTTTTGTGAACTGTAACGGCGTAGGCAGTTTCCAATTCATTCAGCTGGGTAAAATCATAATCCGCTTCTCTGTCGTCAAAGACCACTGTCAGCATTTCCGCCTGAGGATCGATCCGGACAATGGTGCCCACATCCCCATTGAAAATACCGGTGCCTTCAGCGCTTCCGTCGGTTTTCTTCCATATTATATCATAGTTATTCCGGATTTGCATCACCCGATCGCCTTCCCGAAACAAAAATTCTCCGAATTGGCGTTCCTTTTTTGTGGGTGAAACAGGATTCAAAGCCGATTGGAGAATCTGATTCAACGCACCCGTGCCCACTCCGCCCTTGCGGGTGGGAGAAAGGACTTGAATCTGGTCCGCAGGAATCCCCATATTTTTGGGCAGACGAGTGGCGCATAGACCGGCAATGGTCTGCTGCACTTCGTCCTCCGAACGGCAGGGCAGGAAGAAAAAGTCGCTTTTTTTGTTGCTCAGCTCCGGATGAATTCCCTGATTGACCAGGTGGGCATTCATAACGATCAGGCTTTCCTGAGCCTGGCGGAAGATCTCCGTCAGCCGTACCGCAGGCAGCATGCCGCTTCGCAGGCAATCCCCAAAGGGGAAGCCCGGCCCTACCGGCGGAAGCTGATCCGGATCACCCACAAAGATCAGCCGTTTTCCGGGAGGAATTGCCCGCAGCAGATCATGCAGCAAAAGCACATCCACCATGGACATTTCGTCCACGATCACTACATCCGCTTTTATGGGATTGCTCTCATCCCGGGCAAAGAACATCCGCCCCGTATTGGGATCGATGCCGGCTTCCAGTAGACGGTGAATGGTGGATGCCTCTTCTCCCGTCACCTCCGTCAGCCTTTTGGCCGCCCGTCCGGTAGGCGCTGCCAGTACACAGCGCATCTGCATATTCCCCAAAAGGGACAAGATTCCCTTCAAAATCGTAGTCTTGCCGGTACCGGGGCCGCCGGTGATCAGCAGCAAAGCGCTGGTTGCGGCCTGTCGAATAGCCTGCTCCTGCTGCTCCGAGTAGGAAACATCGCTTTCCCGGGCAGCTTCCCGCAGTCGTCTGTTAATATCCCTTGGTTCCGGAAAGGTAAGCATCGCCGCGGACAGCAGCCGGTTGGCTATCTCGCATTCCGCTTCATAAAGGGCAGGCAGATATAATACGGTAATTCCTGCAAGGGTAGAGCGCACAAGCATCCCGTTTTCCAGCAGCGCGTCTACGCCCTGCCGTACCGCATCCATTTCTACGCTCAATAGCTGTGCCGTTGCCGGTATTAGCTTTTCTTCCGGAAGGAAGGAATGTCCGGCAGTCAGATTATAATTCAATTCAAACAAGATTCCTGCCCGGACTCTGCGGGGGTCATCCCCATCCACGCCCAGTTCGATGGCAAACCGGTCAACAGCACCAAACGGCGCTTCCAATCCGTCATCCATCAGCAGATACGGATCGTCATACAGCAGCTGCACGGTGCTTTCGCCGTAAAGCTTATATGTACGCACCGCCAGTTCCGCAGGCAGCTGGTGCATGGCAAAAAACTCCATAAGCTGCCGCATGCCTACCCGCAGACGGAATTCCTCGCCGATGGCACGGGCTTTTTCTTTGGAAATACCGGAGATCTCCGCAAGGCGTTCCGGTTCCCGCTCCATGATCTGCAAAGTCTGCTCACCAAACCGGCGGACGATCCGGGTCGCCGTTACCGGCCCAATGCCCTTGATGATCCGCCCGGACAGATAGCTTAATATCTCTGCCTCTGTCTGGGGCATGAGCCGCTCCAGAAATTCCGCTTCAAACTGACGGCCGTAGCTGGGGTGACTGCTCCATTTTCCGGTGACCATCAGCCGTTCGCCGGCAGAAGGCATGGGAATGGTGCCCACCACCGTTACATTCTGTCCACCGCCCACATTCAGCCGCAGCACCGCATATCCGTTATCATAATTCTGATATACCACAGCGCTGACCGCGCCTTGTATGATCTCCAGTTCCTGTTCCATGATTCTCGCTTCGCTCCGCTTTTTGTTTTGATTATAGTTTACAACATTTTTGCCCCATTGAAAAGACCTTTGCTGAAATCTTTTCTTAAAACGGGGCATGATTATCATATTGAACTATGTTTTTATCTTTTGCCGAAACTTTTACAATTCGTTCTTGAAAAAGAGTATGGTTTCCAGTATACTATATTTTGAAT
The DNA here is from genome assembly GCA_017408725.1 of Oscillospiraceae bacterium. The sequence goes on along the minus strand of JAFQUA010000014.1, from coordinate 44,714 downwards.
ATTTGTGCCCGATAAGTTACAGGAGTATTCTTCATGAAAGATCTGACCCTTTTGGTATGGCTGACCCAGTTGGGGCTCAGCACTGCCCTTCCTCTTGCCGGATTCATTCTGCTTGCCCTATGGGTGAGAAACAGTCTCGGTTGGGGCGATTGGGTTCTATGGGTCGGCATCGCGTTAGGTATCATTACCGCTATTGACGGTTTCCGCACCTCGCTGAAGGCCATGGAGCGTTTAGGTCGCCGTAAGCATGACGATGATCCTCCTGTTTCCTTCAACGACCACGACTGATAAACCCGGAGGTAACTATGGACTCCCGTAAATCGATATGGAAAGACCTATTGCCCATCGCAGCGGGACAGACTCTTTGCACCGCTGTCATGGTCGGCATTTTTGCGCTGCTGGGTTACTATGACTGGGCTGTGCTGCTGGGTGGCATCTTCGGCAGCCTCATAGCCATTGCGAACTTTTTCTTTATGACACTGGGCGTGGATCTTGCGTCCAAAAAAGCGGAGGCGCAGGATGTAGCCGGTGGCCAGAAACTGATCCAGTTCTCTTACATGGGTCGTATGGCTTTCATTTTGATCGCGCTGATCCTGCTGGCAAAAAGCGGCATCTGCAATGTGCTTGCCCTGGCAATTCCTCTGGTTTTCAACCGTCCTATTTTGACTGTTTACGAATTCATCCGCAAGAAAGGTGGTAATGATGCATGAATATGAGTGTTGACGGCGCTTTTATCTATTTCACAATACCGATCTTCGGCGACATCAACATTACCCAGACCACAGTTTCTCACCTGATCGTCACCATTTTTCTTTGCGCTCTCAGCATTTATCTGGGCAAGCGGCTGAAAAAACGCCCCGACGGTCTTCAGGTCATGGTGGAAAAGGGCGTGATGATGCTGCGCAACATGGTTACAGAGACCATGGGTGAGCATAACGCCCACTGGGTCCCCTTTATCGGAACCATTTTCCTCAGCTCCATCTGTGGCAGCTTTATCGGTTTGACCGGTTTCCTTCGGTCTTCCACCGCAGACCTCAGCTGCACCATCGTATGGGCGCTGATGGTCACTGCCATCATCTGGTACAACAACATCAAAAACAACGGCTTCCTCGGCTGGCTGAAGGGTTTTACAGAACCCATCGTGGTCATGACCCCCATGAACATCATTTCCGAGATCGCCCAGCCGGTTTCCATGGCTTTCCGTCACTTCGGTAACGTAGCCGGCGGCGGTGTTATCACCGCCCTGATCTACACCTCTTTGAGTCTTGCTTCCACCGCTCTGCTGAATCTGATCACCGCTTCCGGTTGGCTGGTTTCCGTGATCCTGCTGGCTGTGGGCGGCGGATTGATCTTCCTTTGGAATAAGAAACGCAAAACTGTAGCTCTGGTTTTCGGCATTATCACCGCTGTTCTGGGTCTGTTTGGCCTGCTGCAGGCCACCGGACTTCTTTCCGGCGTTCCGATCCTGGCTTTGGGTCTGCCCGCGGTTCTGAGTTGCTACTTTGACCTGTTCTCCGGATTTGTACAGGCCTATGTCTTTACACTTCTGACCATGGTCTATATTTCCGCATCTCTGCCTTCTCCGGAAGAGCAGCAGGGTGCCTGACTTCATTAACCATAAAATTTATATAAAACATTTTAGGAGGAACTTTTTATGGAATTAGCAGAAGCTATCGCGATCGCCGGTAAGGCTATCGGTGCAGGTCTTTGTATGGGTATCGGCGCTATCGGCCCCGGTGTCGGCGAAGGTAACGCAGTTGCGCACGCTCTGGACGGTATGGCCCGTCAGCCCGAAGCTGCCGGCACCCTGCGCTCCACCATGATCATGGGTTGTGCCATCGCGGAAACCACCGGTATTTACTCTCTGATCATCGCCTTCTTGATTCTGTTCCTGCTGTAAGTCCTTTCCACTTCCATTAGAAAGGAGCAACGCAAGTGTTTGAATCATTTTTGGGTGTCAACCCCTGGACTGCGCTGTTCATTCTGCTAAATACTTTGACCATCTTTTTTGTGGCGAGAAAATTTCTGTTTGGTCCCGTCATGAAGATCATTGAGGACCGCCAGAGGGAGATCGACGATATGTACGCCAACGCCGATGCCGCGCAGCATAGTGCCGCGGCACTGGAGCAGGAGTATAAGCTGAAGCTCTCCGCTGCCGTAGAAACCGGCGAAAAAATCGTCAAGGATGCCACTGTGCGAGCCCAGACCCGGGAGGAAGAAATCCTCCGGCAGGCCAGCTTGGAGGCTGCTGCCATTCGCGACAAGGCAGCGGCAGATATTGCCATGGAAAAGAAGAAAGCAATCAATGATGCCAAGGACGAAATTTCCGGTATGGCCATCGCCATCGCCGAAAAGGTGGTCGCCCGTGAACTGAACGCTGCTGATCAGGGCAAGCTCATTGACGACTTTATCAACGAATTGGGTGATCAGGTATGACTACGGTAGGCAGTGCATACGGCGAAGCCCTTTATGATCTGGCAAAGTCTGAGAATCTGAGCGGTGAAATTCTGTCTCAGCTCGCTGTGCTGGACGAGAGCTTCCGTCAGGAGCCGGACTTTTTGCGGCTTCTGCAGTCCCCGAGTCTTCCCAAGCAGGAGCGGTGCCAGATCCTGGACAGCAGTTTTCAAGGGAAAGTGCATCTTTATGTGCTGAATTTCCTGAAAATTCTCACTGAAAAGGGTTACGCCCGCCATTTCTCCGATTGCTGTCGAGCCTATCGGGAGCATTACAATCTGGACAATAATATTCTGCCGGTCACCGCTGTGACCGCGGTAAGCCTTACCGTGGCGCAAGCAGAAGCTCTCAGCAAAAAGCTGGGCGCCATCACCGGCAAGAGAATCACCCTTGCAAACCGGGTAGAACCCGGTATCCTCGGCGGTATTCGCCTGGATTACGACGGCAAGCAGATGGACGATACGGTTTTGCACCGCTTGGATTCCATTCGTGCTGTGCTGAAAACAGAAGTACTCTGATGCAGAAAGCAGGGACAGTATGGAATTAAGACCCGAAGAAATCACAAAAATCATTCGCGCGCAAATTAAAAATTATGAAAACAAGATCGAAGTCAGCGAGACCGGCATCGTCATTCTGGTCGGTGACGGCATCGCAAAGGCTTCCGGTCTGGATAACTGCATGGCCGGCGAACTGGTGGAATTCCCCAACGGTTCTTTCGGCATGGCTCAGAATCTGGAAGAAGATACGGTTTCCATCGTTATTCTGGGTACTGACAACGGCATTAAGGAAGGCGATACCGTCAAGCGTACCGGCAAGGTCGTGTCCGTTCCCGTGGGCGAAAAGCTGATCGGCCGCGTTGTTAACGCACTGGGCGAGCCCATCGACGGCAAAGGCCCCATCGAAGCAGAAGGCTACCGTCCCATCGAAATGCCCGCTCCCGGTATCATCGAGCGTCAGCATGTCAGCCGTCCTCTGCAGACCGGTATCAAGGCCATCGACTCCATGATCCCCATTGGTCGCGGCCAGCGTGAGCTGATCATCGGCGACCGTCAGACCGGTAAGACCACCATCGCTACCGATACCATTCTGAACCAGAAGGGCAAGAATGTGATCTGTATCTACGTCGCCATCGGTCAGAAGCGCTCTACTGTTGCGCAGGTGGTGGAAAACCTGACCATCGGCGGCGCGATGGACTACACCATCGTCGTTTCCGCCACCGCTTCCGAGCTTGCTCCCATGCAGTACATTGCCCCCTACTGCGGCTGTACCATGGGCGAGCACTTTATGCTGCAGGGTAAGGATGTTCTGGTCATTTATGACGATCTCAGCAAGCACGCGGTTGCTTACCGTGCTATCTCCTTGCTGATCCGCCGTCCCCCCGGACGGGAAGCCTACCCCGGCGACGTATTTTACCTCCACTCCCGTCTTCTGGAGCGTGCTGCCCAGATGTCTCAGGAGCTGGGCGGCGGCAGTTTGACTGCCCTTCCCATCATCGAAACCCAAGCAGGTGACGTTTCCGCTTACATTCCCACCAACGTCATCTCCATTACCGATGGACAGATCTTCCTGGAATCCGAGCTGTTCAACGCAGGCATCATGCCCGCTGTGAACCCCGGCATTTCCGTTTCCCGTGTCGGCGGTGACGCTCAGATTAAGGCTATGAAGAAGGTTGCGGGCAGCTTGAAGCTGCTGTACTCCCAGTACCGCGAGCTGCAAAGCTTCGCCCAGTTCGGTTCCGATCTGGATGCGGACACCAAAAACCGTCTTGCCCTGGGTGAGCGGATCGTTGCGGTTCTGAAGCAGCGCAACAATGCGCCCGTTGAGGTCGCCCATCAGGTGTGCATTATCTATGCGGTTACCAATGGTTATCTGAAGAACATCGATGTATCTGCCATCCCGGAGTTTGAAAAGCGGCTGTTTGAATTTATGGACAACCGGCACGCAGATGTTCTGGAAGCCATCCGCACCTCCGGCAAGCTGGAGCCCGCTACCGAGGATGCTTTGAAGGCAGCATTGGTTGAGCTTCTGACCGAGTTCGTAAAGCCCGAGTAAGGAAGGAGGCAGACCATGGCTGGCGTTTCCACTAAGGAAATCAAAAACCGCATCCGCAGTATGGAGTCCACCAAGCAGATCACCAAGGCCATGGAAATGGTGGCCGCTTCCAAACTGCGGCACGCGCAGGCCCGGGTTGCCAATTCCCGGCCTTACTTTGAAATTCTCTACTCTACCATCACCGATATCGTCAATTCCAATTCGGATTTTTCTTCCGATTACCTTGTCCAGCGGGAAGTTAAGAAGTCCCTGTATGTGGTCATCGCGGGTGACCGCGGTCTTGCCGGCGGATATAACAGCAACATTCTGAAGCTGGTCACCGCCGAGATGGAAGGCAAGGATGCTACTGTTTTCCCCATTGGCAAAAAGGCTGTGGATTATTTCAAATCCCACAAGTTCCCCATTTTTACGGAAGCCTACGCGGAAGCAGCGGATGTTTCCGTAGGCGACTGCTTCTCCGCTGCCAAGCAGCTGAGTAAGGCCTACTTGAGCGGTGAATTTGACGAGATCTATATTGGTTATACCAATTTTGTTTCCGTTCTCTCCCAGACCCCCTCGACTCTCCGGATGCTTCCTCTGCTTCAGGAGTATCAAGGCAAATGCGCATCCGAAATTCTCTATGAACCGGGCAGCGCAGAGGTCTTTGAAGCCATCGTACCTGAATATCTGGGCGGCATTCTTTACGGCGCGCTGTGCGAAAGCCGGGCTGCCGAGCAGGCCGCGCGGCGTACCGCCATGGACTCCGCCACCCAGAATGCCGACGATATGATCGCCGAACTGAGTCTGAAGTTCAATCAGGCCCGTCAGGCAGCCATTACGCAAGAGATCACGGAAATCGTCGCAGGATCCTGACGCATTCCCCTACTTCAACACAAGGAGTTGAATCCTATGGCAAACAACAAAGGAGCAGTGATTCAGGTCATGGGTCCTGTTCTTGACATTCGCTTCTCTGACGGTCAGCTGCCTCAGCTGCTCTCCGCCATCGAGATCCCCCACGGTGACCATACCATCGTAGCCGAGGTCGCCCAGCACATCGGCGACAACGTGGTCCGCTGCATCGCCATGTCCTCTACCGACGGCCTGCAGCGCGGCGCTGTGGCTACCGATACCGGCGCGCCCATTCGTGTTCCCGTTGGCGAAGAGTGCCTTGGTCGCGTGTTCAATCTGCTGGGTCAGCCCATTGACAATAAAGAAGCTGTTAAGGGTGCGGAAGCCTGGCCTATTCACAGAGCTGCTCCCGCTTATGACGAACAGCAGCCCGCTACCGAGATTCTGGAAACCGGCATTAAGGTCGTTGACCTGATCTGTCCCTATGCCAAGGGCGGTAAGATCGGTCTCTTTGGCGGCGCAGGTGTCGGTAAGACCGTTCTCATTCAGGAGCTGATCTATAACATCGCCACCGCTCACAACGGTTACTCCGTTTTCACCGGTGTTGGCGAGCGTACCCGTGAGGGCAATGACCTGTATAACGAAATGACCGAATCCGGCGTTATCAGCAAGACCGCCATGGTCTTCGGTCAGATGAACGAGCCCCCAGGAGCCCGTATGCGTGTTGGCCTTTCCGGCCTTACCATGGCAGAATACTTCCGTGATGTAAAGCATCAGGATGTGCTGCTGTTTATTGACAACATCTTCCGCTTTACCCAGGCCGGTTCCGAGGTTTCCGCACTGCTTGGTCGTATGCCCTCCGCTGTTGGTTACCAGCCTACCCTGGCAACGGAAATGGGCGCTCTGCAGGAGCGTATCACCTCCACCAAGAACGGTTCTATCACCTCCGTGCAGGCTGTCTACGTTCCCGCTGACGACCTGACCGACCCCGCTCCCGCTACTACCTTCGCCCACTTGGACGCCACTACGGTTCTGGACCGCGGCATCGCATCTCTGGGTATTTATCCTGCTGTTGACCCGCTGGATTCCACTTCCCGGATTCTGTCCCCCGATGTTGTGGGTCGTGAGCATTACGAAACCGCCCGTGCCGTGCAGAGCATTCTGCAGCGCTACAAGGAGCTGCAGGACATCATCGCCATCATGGGTATGGACGAGCTGAGCGAAGAGGATAAGCTGATCGTTAACCGTGCCCGTAAGGTCCAGCGCTTCCTCAGCCAGCCTTTCCATGTTGCCGAGCAGTTCACCGGCTACAAGGGCGCTTATGTTCCCTTGAAGGAGACCATCCGCGGCTTTAAGGAGATCATTGAGGGTAAGCACGACGCGATTCCCGAATCCTGCTTCCTCTATGCCGGCACCATTGATGACGTGGTGGAAAAGTGGAAGGGGCAGAATGCATGAATGCTTTCCCCTTAAGGATCGTCACCCCCGACGGCATGGAGTTTGAAGGTCAAGTGGAAGAGCTGATCGTCCGGACCACCTCCGGCGATCTGGGCATTCTTGCCGGCCACATCAACTGCGTTGCCCCGTTGGGCATGGGTATGGCCACCATTCTCATGGACGGCAAAAAGCGTTACGGTGCCTGCATCGGCGGTATGCTGTCCGTTATGGACGGTAAAGCCACGCTGGTACCCACTACCTTTGAATGGGCCGATGAGATCGACACCGAGCGTGTGGAAGCCTCCTACGAGCGGGCACAAAAAGTGCTCCATAATAAAGACGCTTCCGCTACGGACATCCAGCTTGCCGAGGCCCGGCTCCGTCGAGCCCTTGTGCGCAAAAGCGTCGCTACCCGTAAATAACAGCAATCCCTCCGGTACAATCCGGAGGGATTTTTGATTATTTTTGCACAAGAATGCAACTTCCCTCTTGTAAAATCTGCCAGTTTGGCGTATACTGTATCTAATATTTATTTTGTAAGAGAGGAATGCATTATGGAACTGATTTCTGTACGCGAGCTGTTCAGAAACACCGCTGCCTATGCGGATAAAGAAATCGAGATCGGCGGTTGGGTGCGTAATCGCCGCCCCAGCAAACAGTTTGGCTTCATCGTTCTGAACGACGGCACTTACTTCACCCCCGTCCAGGTCGTTTATAATGACACCATTGAAAATTTTCAGGAGATCTCCAAGATCAATATTGGCGCTGCCCTCATCGTCAAGGGCACTGTGGTCCTGACTCCCGACTCCAAGCAGCCCTTTGAGATTCAGGCTTCCTCCGTTACCGTAGAGGGCCCCTCCACCGGTGACTTCCCCCTGCAGCCCAAGCGTCACTCCATGGAGTTCCTGCGGACCATTACCCACCTGCGTCCCCGGACCAACACCTTCCAGGCTGTGTTCCGCGTTCGCAGCCTTGCGGCTATGGCCATTCACAAGTTCTTCCAGGATCGGGACTTTGTCTATGTTCACACTCCCCTGATCACCGGTTCCGACTGCGAGGGTGCCGGCGAAATGTTCCAGGTCACTACACTGGATCTGAACAACATTCCCAAGACTGAGGACGGCAAGGTAGACTTCTCTCAGGACTTCTACGGCAAGCCCACCAATTTGACCGTTTCCGGTCAGCTCAACGGCGAGACCTTCGCCATGGCCTTCAAGAACATCTACACCTTCGGCCCCACCTTCCGTGCGGAAAACTCCAACACCACCCGCCATGCTGCGGAATTCTGGATGATCGAGCCCGAAATGGCGTTCGCTGATCTGGACGATCTGCTCCGGGTAGAGGAAGATATGCTGAAGTATATCATTTCTTATGTTCTGGAGCACGCACCCGAAGAAATGGCATTCTTCAATCAGTTTATGGACAAGGGACTGCTTGACCGTCTGAACAACATTCTGAACAACGACTTCGGCCGCATCACCTATACCGAAGCTGTTGCCCTGCTGGAGCAGCACAATGACCAGTTTGAGTATCCCGTCAGCTGGGGCTGCGACCTGCAGACCGAGCATGAGCGTTATCTGACGGAAGTAATCTTCAAGAAGCCCGTCTTTGTCACCGACTATCCCAAGGACATCAAGGCTTTCTACATGAAGCTGAACCCCGATGGCAAGACCGTTGCCGCTGTGGACTGCCTGGTGCCCGGTGTGGGTGAGATCACCGGCGGCTCTCAGCGTGAGGACAACTACGAGGTTCTGAAGGCCCGCATTGAAGAGCTGGGTATGAATCCCGAAGATTACGGCTTCTACATGGATCTGCGCAAGTACGGCTCCTGCCGTCACGCCGGCTTTGGTCTGGGCTTTGAGCGCTGCGTCATGTACCTGACCGGCATCGGCAACATCCGCGATGCCATCCCCTTCCCCAGAACCGTAGGCAACTGCGAACTGTAAAAAATAAATCTCCGCTGAAAATTTTAGCGGAGATTTTTTACATGGTGGATTCCGTAAATTTTTACGGATATTCTCACATATAATCCTCCGTAAGAATGTCAATCCTATGCAATGAGGAGGGATCATTGTGAGAAAAAAAGCAAAGCATGTATTTCCTGTTATCACAGCCGTCATTTTGCTTCTGTGCATCACAACCGGCTGCAACCGGCATCCGGGGGATTCCGGTCTTTCCAATTTTCGGGTAGTGACCGCGGTGACCGTATACTATGATAACGGCCCCATTAACACCCAGCGGCACTATACAACAGACTCAAAAATGCAGCAGATACTGGATTACCTGCGGCTGATCAATCCCTACGGTGCGCCTGACGAAGATCCGGAAACAGCCGTCGGCAGCGATTTTTATATTGTTCTTTCATATTCTGATGGTTTTCAAAAAATATACCGCCAGAAAGGCGACCGATTCCTACAGGGAGCAGACGGACTTTGGAAGAAGATCGATCCGGCAAAAGCAACTGAACTCAGTAGGATCGTGGGGCAAATGGAGAGCGATACCACACTGTAATAATACTTTGCCCATTTATGGCAGAACTATGCAAAGCGGGTGACGAGGCTCGTTTGCCACCCCCACGGGTGACGAGGCTCGTTTGCCACCCCCCACGGGTGACGAGGCTCGTTTGCATTTTTGCCTTCGGCAAAAATTAATGTACCGCTGGGCCCCTACCCCGCGGTCAACCTGCCACCGGCAGGTTGGATTTGGATGGTTCGAGCCATCGTCACAACCAAAACTATATAAAAAAGAAAGCCGCCAAATGGCGACTTTCTTTTTTATGGAGCGGGTGACGAGGCTCGAACTCGCTACCTCCACCTTGGCAAGGTGGCGCTCTACCGGATGAGCTACACCCGCGGAACAAGAAGTATTATAGCAGATTCTTTCCATTTGTCAACACTTTTTTCAAAAAAGAATCCCCTGTTTTTCAGGGGATTCAAAATAGTTTATTTCGGTTGGGTTTCTGCAGGTTCTGTTTCTTGGGGCTCTGTTTCCTGAATCTGGGAATCCATTTCCTCCGGTGTTGGGGGATACGCAGAGTAGTTCCAGACATATCCTGACATTTCCCTGTCGGTCATCAAACGGAATGCCCCCTGCGTATAACTCTGCAGAAGATCCAGATGATAATAGCTGTCACCGGTCTTTATCAGATTCCAATACCAGGGTTCACCCTCACGGGTCCCTACGATCACCTGACATTCCAATTTCGACAGTCGGCAGATGGCGGCATACAATGTAGCAAATGCTTTGGAATCCCCAGTTCCATGCCACAGTAGGCTGTAAGCTGGCGTTATAGATGTTTCAATGGTATACTCGCCAAAGCCGCGTACCATCAGCAGGGAATACAATTGGCTAAACTTCTCCTGATCTGGTGCATTGTCGGTCACCTGGTATTGAAACGATGTATAGACCGGTAAAACCTGACTCTTAAAAAGACGCAAATCTTCCCGTGTATTCTGATAATTAAATTTTAGTTCCACAACTCTTGAGGATCCAGTTTTGGGATAGACATTGGCAATAACCTGCGGCACTTCCATTACCGTTTGTGGATTATGGAAAGCATATTGCTCGACTAACTGCACATAATCCACTTTGCTGTAATCCTCTAAATACATTACCACACCGGGAGAGTTGTCCTCCAGCTCCCTATAGAGCATTTCTATCGCTTCTTCGGCATTGCTGACCCGGCGAATCTTCAGGATCTCGGAACGCTCATGGAAATAGGTTATGCTGACAGCCACTGCCCGCTGTCCGCTGTTAGTGCCCAGGTCCCATGTGATCTCCTCCACCGCATAAGCGGCGATAGGGCTTCTGAACAGGGTAATCTTTGCAGCTTTTTCCATATCTGCCCCGATCTGCTCCTGATCATAATTGGGGATGTAAATAATGCCGTTTCGGGAGCCTCTTTCTGCCATGGAAATCAGCGCCGCCAACAGTTCTTCGTACTCATTGACCTGCGCATTAACGCCTCCCTGCGAACCGCTTTGCTCCTCATGAGGCATTGTTGAAACATAGTTACCGTCAAATAATTCAGCACAGCCGCTGAGCAGCAGGCACACCGCAATACAACAAACTGCGATACGTTTCATATGGTGTCTCCTTTACAAAGAATCCTTGGAATATCTTCCAAACCCTTCACCCAAAACCTGGTGCGCATCCTGCACCACAATGAAGGCATTGGGGTCGATTTCCACAACAGACCGTTTCAGTTCCGCAATCTGCTGTTTTTTTACCACAGAGAAAATAACCTTCTTGCTGCTGTTGCTGTAGGCACCTTCTCCATGGAGATAGGTGACACCCCTGTCCAAATCTTCCTTGATCACACGGACGATCTGTTCATGGTAATCCGAAATGATTACCACTACCTTAGAATAATCAAAGCTGTAAACTACTGCATCGATTACTTTTCCCGTAATAAAGATTGCCACTCCGCTGTACAGCGCGCTGGAAATATTGTGAAAAGTAATGCCCGTCAAGGCGGCAACCGCAAAATCAAAGCATATATTGATAGTTCCAATGGGCACATTCTGCATTTTGCGCTTCAGCAGACGAACAATAATGTCCGAACCACCGGTGGATGCACCCAGAGAGAACACCAATCCCAACCCCAGTCCGCACATTGCCCCGCCGTACAGCGCTGCCAACAAAGGATCAACAGTGGGATACGGCAGACCAGCCAGCGCATCCAACGCCACAGAGCTGGCCAGCATACCTGCAAGAGAACCGAAAAAGAACTTCTTTCCGATCTTAATGCCGCCAATGGCAAACAGCGGTAGGTTCACCAACATTGTGATCATACCCACAGAACCGAAATCCAGCACACGGACCGCGATCATCGCCAGACCGGAAATACCGCCGGCATTCAGTTCATTGGGCAAAAGAAACAGATTAAAGCCCAGTGCGAACAGGACACTGCCTGCAGCAATCTTAAGAAACCATACGATGGACTGCGCGACTGTCTTCATAATTCCCTCCCGGGTCAAACTTCAAAACTGATCTGCTTTTCCGGTGCATCCTCCGGCTTGGTAAGGGCGCCGGCTGTGGGGATCGTTCTTGTACGATAACGGCTCTGGTTCACAATGCCGCTTTCTGACAGACGGACAGCATGGCTCAGGGCGGCCTTCTTCTTAAGAGAGATCACCGTAACGCCTTGTGTGTTGCGGGTGGTCTTGGGCAGCAGTTGGGCCGTGGAGAAAATAGCGGCCCTGCCATCCGTGGTATACACTGCAACCTGCTCATCGGCCGTCAGTGCCATGGCGGTTCTCATAGGGCTCTTATCAGAATACGCACCGGTGAGCTTCTTGCGGTTTGTTTTAGTCTCATAGGCGCTCAGAGGCACTCTGGCAGCCTTGCCGTTTTCAAAGAAGAACAGCAGGAAGCCCTTATAATCTCCGGGCAAAACCACCTGCACCACATTCTCACTGCTGTCAAATCCCAGCTTCTGAGGCAGATAATCGCCCAGCAAGGATGCCTTGCCGTCCTCAAAATCGGAAAGACGGGACTTGTAGCACTGGAATTTATCCGTAAACACAAGGATCTCTGCTCTGTTTGTAGTCTCCACAGAGAAAGCAAGGCTGTCGCCTTCCTTGAATTTCTGCTCACCGGACATTCTCAGTGACTGGGCCGTGATCTTCTTCAGGTAACCCTCCCGGGATACGAACAGTGTCACAGCATAGTCAGGAATCTGCTCGATCTCCTCTTCCGGTTCACTTTCTTCCACAGAGTATATTATTTCCGTCTGTCTGGGCTTTCCATACTTCTGTGCCACTTCCGTCAGTTCCGAAATCAGCACATTTTGCAGCTTTTTGTGGCTGTTGAGGGTTGTTCGAAGGTCAGCAATTTCCTTTTCAAGCTGTGTGGTGGCCTTGGTCTGCTTAAGGATGTACTCCTTATTGATGTTGCGCAGCTTGATCTCCGCCACAAAATTGGCCTGAATCTCGTCTATACCAAAGCCGATCATCAAATTGGGCACAACTTCGCTTTCCAGCTCTGTTTCCCGGATAATCGCAATTGCCTTATCAATATCCAGCAGGATCCGTTCCAAACCCTTCAGCAGGTGCAGACGGTCTTCCTTTTTCTGGATCTGGAAGAAAATGCGGCGCTTGACGCAATCCGTACGCCACGCGGTCCACTCCTCCAGAATCTCACCGACGCCCATGACCCGGGGCATACCGGCGATCAGAATGTTGAAGTTACAGGGGAAGCTATCCTGCAAAGGTGTCAGCCGGAACAGCTTCTGCATCAACTTCTCCGGCTCCACGCCACGCTTTAAGTCAATGGTCAGCTTCAGACCGCCCAAGTCGGTCTCATCACGCATATCCGCGATTTCCTTGATCTTGCCGACCTTAATGAGATCCGCCACCTTGTCCATGATCACTTCCGTGGTGGTGGAATAGGGAATCTGGGTGATCTCGATCAGATTACCTTCCTTGACATAGCGCCACTTCGCCCGCAGCTTAAAACTGCCCCGGCCGGTGGAATAGATCTCCCGGGTAGCAGCTTCATCAAACAGCAGCTCCGCGCCGGTGGAAAAGTCCGGGCCCGGCAAAGTCTCCAGAATGTCATGGTCCGGATTCTTCATCAGCGCAATGGCAGTATCGCAGACCTCCTTCAGATTGAAGGAGCAGATATTGGACGCCATACCGACAGCGATGCCCTGGTTGGCGCTGACCAGCACATTGGGAAAGCTGGTGGGCAGCAGTGCAGGCTCTTTCATGGTGGCATCATAGTTATCCACCATGTCCACGGTATCGGAATCAATGTCCTTGAACAGTTCACTACAGATGCTGTCCAGCTTGGCCTCAGTATAACGGGAAGCCGCGTATGCCATATCACGGGAATAGACCTTACCGAAGTTGCCCTTGGAATCCACAAAGGGGTGCAACAATGTCTCATTGCCCTTGGCAAGGCGCACCATGGTCTCATAGATGGCAGCATCGCCATGGGGATTGAGGCGCATGGTTTGACCCACAATGTTGGCGGATTTGGTCCTGCCGCCGGTGAGCAGACCCATTTTGTACATGGTGTACAAGAGCTTCCGGTGGGCAGGCTTAAAGCCGTCGATCTCAGGAATGGCACGGGAAACAATAACGGACATGGCATAGGGCATATAATTGCTTTCCAGCGTTTCCGTAATGGCCTGCTCTGTGGTGGATCCTACCAGACCGACTACATTTTCGGTATTGACATTTTTCTTGTTCTGTTCCTGTTCTTTTTTCTTCTTAGCCATAAGGAACCTCTCTTAGGAAATATCGGCAAGGTCCAGATACTTGGAGCCGTTTTCCGCAATAAAATTCTTCCGTTCGTTCAGAGCATCACCCAAAAGCATATCGAAATAATGGGCCGTGCGCTCCGCATCCTCCGGCATAACCTTAATGAGCCGGCGAGTCTCGGGGTTCATGGTGGTCATCCACATCATCTCGGGGTCGTTTTCACCGAGACCCTTGGACCGCTGGATGGTTACCTTTTTGCCCTCCAGTTCCTTCAGGATCGCGGATTTTTCCCCTTCCGTGTAAGCAAACCAAGTCTTTTCCTTGCAGGTGATCTCAAACAGAGGGGATTCCGCGATATAAACATAACCGTCACGGATCAGCGTGGGGCACAGCCGGTAGATCATGGTAAGGATCAGTGTGCGGATCTGGAAGCCGTCATAATCCGCATCGGTACAGATGACCACCTTGTTCCAACGAAGGTTTTCAATATCGAAATTGCTTAGCTCCTTGGCTTTTTTGCCCTGCACTTCCACGCCGCAGCCCAGCACCTTCATCAGATCGGTGATAATGGGGCTGGCAAAGATCTTGGTATAGTCTGCTTTCAGACAGTTGAGGATCTTGCCGCGGACAGGCATGATCCCTTGGAACTCCGCGTCACGGGAAAGCTTGACGCTTCCCAATGCCGAATCACCCTCCACGATATACAGTTCCCGCTTGCCCGTATCCCGACTGCGGCAATCCACGAATTTCTGGACACGGTTGGCAATGTCCAGCTTGGTACTAAGCTGCTTTTTCATGTTGGTCTTGGTCTTTTCGGCGGACTCTCTTGCCCGCTTATTGACCAGCACCTGATCCGCAGCCCGGTCTGCTTCCTGCTTATTCTCAATAAACCAAACCTGCAGCTGATCCTTGAAGAATTGAGTCATCGCTTCCTGCGTGAACTTTGAGTTGACGCTCTTCTTGGTCTGGTTTTCAAAGCAGCCGATGGTGGAGAAACAGTTGGTCACTAATACAAGACTATCCTGAATGTCCTGATAAAGGATCTTGCTCTCGTCCTTGTTATACTTTTTGCTGTCCCGCAGATACTTATCGAAAGCCGCGGTAAAGCCTAAGCGGACGGCCCGGTCGGGGCTGCCGCCGTACTCCAGCCAGGAAGAATTATGGTAATACTCTGTATGGTTGACCTGCTTACTAAAGCAGAAAGATGCTGTGATCTTCAGCTTCATTTCCGGGCGGTTCTCCGCGTCCCTGCCTCGGCGTTCCGTTTCCCAATAGACAGGCATGGTAAAGGCATTATCCCCCACCAGCTCGTCGATATACTGTTTGATACCTTCACTGTAGCAGAATTGCTCTTCGTCAAATTTCTTGCCCACCTGATTGCGGAAAATAAAGGTCACGCCCTTATTCACCACCGCCTGCCGGCGCAGCACATCCCGGTAATAATCTACGGGAATATTAATGTCCGTAAACACCTGCTTGTCGGGTCTCCAATGAAACAGCGAGCCGGTCTTTCTGCCCCGGTCGGTGGGCTCTTTCTTAAGGCCGCCCTTATTGCGGCCTTTTTCAAAATGCAGATCATAACGGAAGCCGTCCCGTCGAATGGTCGCGTCAAAAAACTCAGATGCGTACTGGGTAGCGCAGGAGCCAAGGCCGTTGAGGCCCAGAGAATACTCATAGTTTTCTCCGTTTTCTCCGTACTTGCCGCCGGCATACATTTCACAGAACACCAGTTCCCAGTTGTAGCGCTTTTCTTTTTCATTATAGTCAACGGGACAGCCGCGGCCAAAATCCTCTACCTCGACGCTGAGGTCCTCATAACGGGTGACGATAATGGTGTCGCCGTGGCCCTCCCTTGCCTCGTCGATGGCATTACTGAGAATTTCAAACACCGCATGCTTACAGCCCTCCAGATCATCGGAGCCGAAAATAACCGCGGGGCGCTTACGCACGCGATCCTCGCCTTTCAGCATGGAAATACTGGAGTTTCCGTATTGTTCCTCTTTTTTAATAGCCATAATCGATACCTGCCATACTTATCCATTTTATCTAGTTTATTATACGCATTTTTTACAATAAAGTCAACTACTTGCGTTTTTCGGCTAAAAATGACACAATATGTTGTAAAAAACCACCGCTGCAAAACGCAGCGGCGGCAGCTTTATATCTTATGAAATATCGGCTTTCTGTCTGCAAATGTACACACATAGCCAAAGATCTCATTGACCAACCGACAGGCATCCATGGTATACTGTCCCACCCGGTCAGCAGCATGGGCATCAGAGCCCACAGTAACGATCTTTCCTCCCAGATCCTTGAACAGCCGCAAATACTCCGCTCCCGGCAGATAACCCCCGCAGCGGTCCATACCACTGGTATTGACCTCCATGCCCTTCCCCTTGGCAACCAACACTTTCATAACCTCAGCTACAATTTCCCTATATTCACTCAAAGGAAGCAGCCGGGGACTTGGATGGGCTTTGACCTTGCTGATATAAGTCAAATGCCCCAACACATCAAAATCATCATGGAGCTTCAGGCATTTGTACATTTCCTCAAAGTACATCCGCTCTGCCTGCAAAACCGTCTTGCCCTGCCAGAAATAGGAGAAATAAGGATCCTCATCATCAATAAAATGAATGGACCCAAGTACAAAATCGTAATGCCGTTTGGAAAGATCCCCGTGGATTTCCTCCATGTTCCAAGGAGTCAGTCCTACCTCAGCGCCCTTGCGGATCAACAATCCCGGTACTGACAAATCATCATAAGCCCTGTTGTAATCCGTCACGCTGAACGCCGTTTCGGATCTGGGTGTGCGGATCATATAGTCCAAATGGTCTGTAAAGCAGATCTCCTTCAGCCCTACAGCTGCTGCAGCATCTGCCATTTCCCGGGATGAACTGCGTCCGTCATAAGACACCGTGGTATGCATATGGTAATCAAACATCTATCTTTCCTCCCAAAATTGTCGAAAAGCGGTAGGAAGCGCCGCCTCAGCTTCCACCTGCTCTGCGGTCATCCAGACAAAATCACCGGCACATTCCGTAACTTCCATATAAATCCCCCGCATATTCCAGCGGATGTGAGTAAAAATGTGATTTCTTTCCACCTGCCGCTGCAGTTCCCGGGGGTGGATCCCCCATGCTTCCACCTGACGCAACGCGTCCTTCATTTCCAGCTTGCCTTCGCAATTGGGAAACTGCCACAACCCCGCCAGCAATCCTCTGGCAGGTCGTTTTTCCAGCGCGTATTTTCCGTCGCAGGACAGAATGAACACGGTCTTATCCTCTTCCCGTTTCGCTTTTTTCGGCAGTTTAACGGGAAACCGTTCCGCGTCCCCCTTGATCGCGCCCTGGCAAAAGGCTTTACACGGACACAGATCGCAATCCGGTCTCCGGTTAGGCCCGCAAACCGTAGCTCCCAGCTCCATCAGCGCCTGGGTGAAATCACCTGCCTGCACAGGATAGACCTTTTCCAGTTCTCTGCGCACAAAGGTCTTGTACGCAGGCGAATCGATAGGTGTTTCATCCCTTGTCAATCGTGAAATCACCCGCAGCACATTCCCATCCACCGCAGGCGTGGGTCTGTCAAAGCAGATAGAGCATACCGCACCGGCGGTATAGTCTCCGATCCCCGGCAGTTTCAGCACCTTCTCGTATTCCTTAGGGAATCTGCCGCCGTACCGGTCCATGACCGTTTGCGCGCACTTTTTCAAATTCCGGACGCGACTGTAGTAGCCCAAGCCCTCCCAGAGCTTGTGCAACATGTCATCATCGCTCTGAGCGAGTGCTTCAATAGTTGGAATCGCAGAAAGAAACCGGGCATAGTACCCCTTTACCGCCTCTACCCGGGTCTGCTGCAGCATGATTTCCGACAGCCAAACATGGTAAGGCTCCTTGTCTTTGCGCCAAGGAAGATCCCGTTTATTCTTTTCATACCACGGCAGCAGAGCTGCGGGCAGCTTTTCAAAAACAGTTTCCACAGTTCTCCCTCCCGTTTTCCCCATTTTACATCAGCATCCGCTGCCGTGTCAACACTCTTCCTGCCGATGGTTTTTGACAAATGCTGTCTTATCTGCTACAATAAAAAAAACACAAAACGGAGGCTCCTCCATGACCAAAAGAATCCTCACCACCCTTTTGATCCTCTGCTTGATGTTGGGTGTCGTTCCGGCTGTTTCTGCTGAAACCGACGCTGCCGAGGATATTACCAAAAGCACTGCCATTTCCGGAACGGGCTATTCCTCCTTCGGTTTTCTTTCCGACGGAGACAACAAAAAATACCACGCATCCAACGGAAACGTACAGATCACATTGATAAACGCCCAGGGCTTCGCCGGTTTGTATCTGTTGTTTGACTTGGAATACGGTGAATATACCGTCACAGATAACATTAGTGGCAAGAGCTTCACCGCCGGCACCCACAGTTTTTTGCATGAATATGTTCCGTTAAAAAACAAGACCACTTCTGTCACACTCACATTTGAAAACGGTTCTGTGCGTCTCAGTGAGTTGCATGTATTTACCGAAGGTACACTTCCCAATTTCGTTCAAAGATGGGAAGCGCCCCTTGATGGAAAAGCCGATATCGTTCTGTTTGCCACCCACGGCGACGATGACCAGCTTTTCTTTGCGGGTCTTCTTCCCTACTACGCAGCCGAGGTTAAGTGCGGCATGCAGGTCGTTTATATGACAGACCACCGGAATCTCACCAAGGCCCGTACCCACGAAATGCTTAACGGACTCTGGAGCGTAGGCGTTACCGCCTATCCGGTTTTCGGCAGCTTCGCAGATTTCCGCATTGACGATCTGGAGGGTACCTACAGCTACTACGAAGATCTGGGCACCAGCAGAGAACAGCTGCAAGGCTTTGTCGTGGAGCAGATCCGCCGCTTCAAACCCCAAGTGGCAGTTGGTCACGATCTGGAGGGTGAATACGGCCACGGAATGCATATGGTCTATGCGGATCTTCTTGTAAAAGCGCTGGACATCACAAACGATCCCTCTCAATTCCCGGAATCCGCGCAAAAATACGGCATCTGGAATATTCCCAAGACCTATCTGCACCTGTACGCCGAAAACCCCATTGAAATGAATTACGACACCCCGCTGGAAGCTTTCGACGGCATGACTGCCTTTGAAGTAACACAGAAGCTTGGTTATCCATGTCATGAGTCCCAGCAATACACTTGGTTTACCAAATGGATCAACTGGGTCAATATGTCTATCGGCGGCACGCCCATCACAAAAGCGACACAGATCGTTGACAACAACCCCTGCAAATTCGGTCTGTATCGTTCCACCATCGGTGAAGATGTATTAAAAAATGATTTTCTGGAAAACATCGTTACTTACGCGGAGCAGGAGCGTTTGGAGCAGGAACGACTGGAACAAGAGCGTTTGGAGCAGGAACGGCTGGAACAGGAGCGCTTAGAACAAGAGCGATTGGAACAAGAGAGACTGGAACAAGAGCGATTAGAGCAGGAACGCTTGGAACAAGAACGCTTAGAAAAAGAAAGACAGGAGCAGGAAAAAAAGAAGTCCCGGGAGCTTATCGTGGCCATCTTTGTGCTGATCCTGCTGGCGGTGGCTCTGGTTGCGGTTTTGATAAATGCCCATATTCAAAAAGTCCGCCGTCGCAGACGCAGAACGGCCCGCAGAAAAGCAAAAAATATTCCGTAATTTTTTAAAAAAGTACTTGCTTTTTTTACAATCCTATGCTAATATACTTAGGCGCTTTGAAGAAGTGTCTATGCGCCGATAGCTCAGTTGGATAGAGTGACTGACTACGAATCAGTAGGTCGGGGGTTCGAGTCCCTTTCGGCGTACCAAAGAAGAATAATCCGAACCTTATCTCAGTAGGAGAAGGGTTCGGATTATTTTTGCTTTTGGGAGGACAACATGGATAAGGTTATCTCTTGCGAGTTCAATATCGACACCGCCTGTGTCGAGGTCAAATATGCAGACGGCAGCATGATATCCATCGACTGCACCAGAGTCGAAAACGAGGTTGCCCGGAATATGTACGAAGCCAGCGAATTGGATTGGCTGGTGTACAATGCCCCGGTGGACTATGTGAACCTGCTGCTCCACGGCGATATCCGGGAATATCTGAGAAATACAACGGACTATCATCCTCTGGATACTTAATATGACTGCGGTGCTGCCGAAATTAGCAGCACCGCAGTTTCTTACCTAAACGGGAAAATCCAATATTGGATAATCCAGGATTGGGTCAACCAATATTGGGAAAACGGCCCCAATTAATAACTAATATAATCAAATACTTATTAATCAATAACTAATCAATCATTCTTTCTTGATGAAGGAAGTTTACCTTGAGAAAATGTAACGCTTTTATAGCCGTTTTTGGAGTCTGACAAGGAATCGTATTACCCTCGCAAAATCGCAGAAAAAAGTTGTTGTGCCGCAGTGCTTTTTCGGGTTAAAAACGTTACAATGCAGGCGGATAGAACCTCGTTTTTGGAGGGGGTAATATAGGATCATTACCCCATCCGCTTTTGGAGGAAAAAGCCGTTGGTATAACTGTACTTTTGTTCCCTATTTTTCTACGCTCCTAGTTCTATTGACAGCATTTTTGATTGATGGTATAATAACAGCGCAACAGAATAGCTTCGATGCAGACACTCTTGACGGGTGTCTGCATTTTGTTTGTAAATTTATTCACCGGGCGGAACGGACATTAACCCTCGGTGAATTGGATAATCAGAATTTGAAAAGGAGGACTGCCATCGACCAACAACCCATTCGCACATCCACACTTGTACCTTGAAAATTTAATACTACCCGGAGGGATCAAAACTTGTGAGCCGCAAAAAGAAACCTGTGAACAATTCCGGTATTCCGCAGCACATCATTGAATCAATCGCCCGGTGCATACTTCCCGACATTATCGCCTATTACGAAACCGAGGAAGGCCAGCGGCAGTTCCAGGAATGGAAAGCAATGCAAGAAGCGGAAAAGGCGGAAGGAAAGAATGGTGAAGAGATAACAAGATAATTACCACATAAGCCAAAACCGCCTGCGTGAGCATTAAAACTCA
Source organism: Oscillospiraceae bacterium (assembly GCA_017408725.1). Next base: position 23,676 of record JAFQUA010000014.1, on the reverse strand, counting down.
TGCAGGCGGTATTTTTATTCTCTACCCAGCAGCCAGTCAACGGACACATTCAAAATATCTGCCAGGGCATTTAGTTCAATATCGGATACGGGTCGCTTCTGACCTTCCAACAGAGAAAGGGCAGGCACACTCAGATCAACTCCGGCGAGCTGCAATTTGGCAAGCAGTTCCACCTGTTTCATTCCCTGGGCCAACCGTGCTTCTGTTACACGCTTGCCGATGATGTTGCGATCACCCAGCTCAAGCTTTCTCGGTTTCATACTGCTCACCTCCCTTACGGCATTATTATATGTCGAATGGGTCTTGCTATATTTGGTAACACCAAATATAATAAAATATATTTAGTAATACGAAATATAGGGGTGAGTCCCGTGAAAAGCTGTTTCTTTATCGGTCACAGAGAAGCTTCTTCAGAGGTGCTTCCGGCATTGATGGAAGCTGTTGAGCAGCACATCGTGGAATATAGAGTTACAGAATTCATCGTTGGAAATTACGGTGGATTTGACCATATGGCTGCAAAAGTTGTGATTGCAGCAAAGGAGCGGCATCCAGGGATAACCCTATCCATGCTGATACCCTACCACCCAGCAGAGCGCCCCATAAAACCGCCCCAAGGGTTTGACAACACTTTCTACCCACCAGGCATGGAGAAAGTTCCACGCAGACTGGCTATCGTCCGGGCCAACCGATACATGGTCGATCATGTGGACTATCTTATCGCCTACGCATGGCACCCGGCAAGTAACGCACGGGACCTCCTAGAGTATGCCAAGAAAAGAGAGGAACGGAACCTAATATCTGTGACTGTTTTGCCAAGGAGTTGAACTGTATGAAAAGGAAAATATGGCTTATTGTTGCTGCTATCTGCATCCTAATTGTTTTGGCTGTTTCAATCGTCAAGGCTAATCGTCCATCTCCCCAAGAAGAAATGATGGATATGTTGAATCGGTTAGAAAATGCGCTGGGTGATGAATGGAAAAAGCAGACCGTAACAAAGGTTTCTGACTTGGTATACTCCGATGATAAAGGGAACACCATCGTTTACCATGTCTGTACCACTACATATTACGAAGCGGATTCTGCCAAGCAAACCGGATTAAATACCGATGCAATCTCTGCGGTGATCTCTCCCGATGAAGCAGAAAGCTACCGGGAATGTATGGTTAGTGGTCTCCCAGCGGCGATCTACCAAAAAGATGGGCGAGCCTATCTTTGCTGGACGATCATACCGGAATTAAGCTGCGTGATCGAATATGATCCTGCCGTAGAAAGTGAAGATGATATGCTTCGTATGGCGGAAAGTGTTCCGGCTAATCGAGGTAAGACAAATAATCCGTAATCCGTAACAGAACAGTGAAAATGTTTAGTTTCGCGACAACTTTCTGCTGAACACGACCTTGTTATTTTGAAAAGTCGAAAGTTGTTGTATTTTTGTTTTTCTTGTTCTATAATGGATGTAATCTCAATTTGTGGGGTGACATCATGAAAGTGTCTTACAAAAAACTTTGGGTTTTGTGTGCAGAAAACGAAATGAGCAAGGCAGATCTGCGCAAAAAAGCAGGATTGTCTTCTGCCACTTTTACAAAGCTTAGAAAGAATCAAGAAGTGAATCTTTCTGTGCTTCTTAAAATTGCAGATGTTATGAACTGCAATGCTGGTGATATGATGGATTTTGTTAAAGACGAACCTACTACGGAGTGTGTCGAATAATAATCAGAACGAAGGTGACTATGTATGCCACTAACTCATGTTTGTGTATGGGATTCAGAAATTGGATATCGCCGAGTCACAGTCGATGAAGCTAATGAATTGTATCCTTATGAGGTGCCATCCAGCCGAGGTCACTTCGTTTGCGAATTATGCGCACAGAATGTTGGATTTTCGAAAGCCCGTGTAGATACCGGAACGAGGTATTTCTTTCACAGCAGTGCAGCACAAAACAAAGACTGTGAAGATCGTCAGATCCAGCTTTCCAACGCTGCAAGTCAACGACTTAGTTCACTTAGCAGTCATACGATGCCTTTCCGGATTGCCGTAAATGGATCAACATTTACCTTGCAATTAGGTTTTTTCTATCCCCCTGATCATAAGGCCCATTGCGATAAGATTAAAATTGCAAATGACACTCATCAAACTTATGAGTATTCCTTTGAGCGTATTGAACGGATTGGAACGACCTATTTGAATGTTGGTACTGTTCCGAGCAGAATATACGGTATCGATTATGTAAATGCCAATGCAGAACTTAAAAAATACTGGTCCAATAAAGTGATTGGTGTCAGTGCCACAGGCTCGCTTTTTGACGGAAGAACTGGACACATTCTGCTGCCTGGCGCAAAGGCCTTTTCTACCAATTCTTATTACCTATTGCAAAAACGGCAGTTAACTATAACTCCCAAAGATCTTCAAATTCAAGAAATTAGTCGGGTTCGATCAACCGATTATAGCATCTGGTATCTATATAAGATTCATGTAAAGCAGTTTTCCGCACGAGCAGCGAAGTTTTTCTTAAGCTATTCTATCTTTTTGACGGAGAAACCAACCAAGTTTTATCCTATTTGGCCGGTTTACATTGAAGATCCTCTTTTTATTTACCACAACTCAAACAATTTCTACTTCTATCTCTGTGGTGATGATGCTGAATTAAAGTCTTATCCCGCAACTTCCAATGCCCTGGATACCCATGACGGCAAACTATATAAGCTCTATACACGGGAACGCGAGCAACTGATTTCGCTTGGTAAGGCAGGCGCACTTGGCTTTTCTTATCTGATAAAGCAACCACTCAGTAAAAAGGCAGCACAACCCAAACTTACCATTAAGGACTTCTCAGGAGCAGAGCTAATCGAAGATTCCTATACCAAGTTACCAAAATCCAAATACATATCGGTTTCATGCCAATATGATGGAAAAGCTATTGTTCGCAGGGGACAGAAGATAGAGCATATCTACAGAATTTCCTCTGAACAAGATTTACTCATAGATGGTCTTTCTTTGGGGACTGAAATATGCTTTTATCATGGATGCGATTGTATTCGAACCATTTGTTTTGAACAACCGCAAATTGATACAAGCACCACCGAACTGGACCGTGTAATGATTGCAAAATTACAAACATGTACTGGCCTCACGGTGTCCATCCCCCATTCATTTGGTTCCCTTGTAAGGAAATATGAATCCTATCCTCAAACAAAAAAATGGCTATATACAACTTTACGGCAAGGTGTAATCTCACGCAAAGCATTACGCATTCTAATTTCAGATATTCCTAATAAACATAGGAGGGATATAAATGATTGACACAGAAGTTTCCTTCACTTCATTATGCTATATTTCCGAAGACTACGATGGAAGCATTTGGCTGAATCGTTTGGCAGATATTGAAGGTGGCAAATTACAGCAACCCTTCAAATCGGGTCGAATGGATAATTATTTTGAAAACCGTGATCGACTGTATAGAAATGACGGACCGTCTGATATTGGTACTGTAGGTGTGTGGGACTGGACAGCTATCCCCAATCGTAACAACCCGGATATTGATTATGTTCAATCTTATTATGTCCAGAATGAGTACCCTGTGCGTGTTGTCATTGCAAAAGCGGACTCACTGGAGGATTTGGTTGAGCAATTAAAGCAGGGGGCAATCTATTCACATCACTATATTTGTGATACCTTATTCTGCTATCAACCCCAATGGGGTAAGCTAATGGGTTTTTTATGCAAAGCGGATGAGTTCCGGATCGTAAATAAGTATGTCAAAATAAACGAGGATATTTGCACACTTCCATACTACGGTATCCATACAAGCGAAATCTTCAACTGGGATGACAAACACTTACGTTTCCTGAGAGATCTTGATATCGGTGAGCCTACCGGATACTTTTCCATTGGCGATACTCGTCCTGTAGTGCGTAGCTTAATCCTTGAACGCATTACCTGGCCGTTTTTTAAGGAGTGCCTTGGCGCACCGAAAGCAGAGTGGAGAAATTGCAAAACCCTTTTAGAAAGAATCTCTGGTGAATCATTATATGAAGCAGTAGCCGGAAAGCTAAAATGTTCATCAGATGAAGCAAAAAAAGCCGTTGATGATTTTATCTGTCAAGCAAATACCATGATTGATGCTGGCGACATAGATGCAGATGTTTTGGCACGAATTGCGATGAATCATGATGGTCTACGGGGTCTGTGTGAAGAAATCGCATCTCGAAAGTGGGAAGAAACCCATGCAGTCGAGCTTGCTCAAGCGGAAGCTGAAATTTCTGCAAAGAAGGCCTCTGCAGAACGTGAAGTTGCCGCAATCAAACAGCAGCTTGGTAATATCTCTCAGGAATTAGCCAGTGCCCAAACAAATAGAGACAAACTGGCTGTTGAAATCAACGATGCACAGAGCAGACTTGATCATATCCTTGCAGAAATCGATCAATATGAAACCCTAGGCAACGAGACATTGGTAGCAGTAAGGCAGAAAATCACCGATGCTCAAAAAGACATGGCTGGATTCATTGCAGATCTTTCTGTTTTTCTACCACAAGCCCAGCCCCAAGCACCAGTCGAACCCCAAAAGCGTGTATCTCTCTGGCAGTATGAGTGCGCCCCCAGCGGTGTATACTCAGACGATGAAATTGAACTGTCTGAGTCTTGGAATGATGAGCTTAATGCCATCTCCCAAAACTTGGCGCATTCGATGGCCATCAATGGCGATTTTGGTGGTATGTTATCCGCATTCCTTTATGCAGCACATATCAACAAAATTCCTTTGCTCGTTGCAGGCCCCTCTGGTCGTGAACTGTCGGAGATTATGGCTGTTTCTCTGTATGCCTCTGGTGCTGGTCATCTCTGGTTAGGAAATGAACCCACCAATAACATTGCCGAAACAGTTGCTGACTACAACGAATGCATTGTTTCTGTTCATAATATGTTCGGTAAGGGATGGCAGGATGAACTTCCCCAGTCTTTTGCAAAGCTGAAGAAACAAGTTATTTGGACACATCCCTATGTGGAAGATATGATTATAGAACCGAAAGGTTTACTAAACTATATGCTCCCGGTTCTAAGTGAATGCTTTGTCGAATCAATTCCTGTAGGAGAACCTTGGCCTACCAAACGGTCAGAGAAGTTCAAAGCTTATACATCTACCAAACAGCAACCTCTTAAAATTGCTGCATTCAAAAAGTTGAAGTTGAGCAAACTTCTCACCAATCGGCTGACAGTTGCTTTATCTGATGCAAAGGCTATCTTAAATCAACCTGCTAAGGATAAAGACATGGAAATTCTTTTCGGTCTGCTTCCTCTCTGCGTGATCACCGGGCGGATCGATATTCTAAAAGAAGCAATTGAAACAGAGAACGGTATTTCTTCTGCCGTCAAGGCAGAAGCCAATAGATACATTGAAGAAGAGTGATATAAATGACAAACGATCTGCTTAACACCATAAGCAAGCAACTGAATATTCCTAAAGCAAATGACAGTGAATGGATCTGCCAGATCGTTTACAGTGTTGCAGGTAAGATGGCCTTAGCCTCTCTTTGGGACCATACCGAAGATCAGAGTTCGATTTCTATACAGCATTTCAAAAACAGAATGGCTCAGATTTTTGATGCCTATGAGGGTATCTTCCCGCAAATCAGTCACTTTCTACCCGATGATAAGTCAAATTTATTAGAAGAGATTTATTCCATATATCTTCGCACTGGTTTTCTATACCATTCTGCCTACAAAATTGCTCCCGCAGCATCTGCGCAAGCTAACTGTGAAAATCTAACGCTATATCGCAATACTTCTCCCGATAATAGTTTCTTCATGAGCGGACTTGGCTTCTATTATCCGCAAAGGTTGTCCGCCGATTCAACTGTTGTCGATATGTTTGGTTTGCAACTTCAAAGTTTTGAAAACTATCTCACCGAGCTGCTAGATCAAAACGAATGGGAGCCAGTAGAATGGCCGGACAACGCCGAATTTTTAAGACTTGAGCCACCGTTTTCCAGAGGATATTGGCAACAGGTGCCCGATAAGTCTCCTAGAGTGTCTCTTGCAAGATATGGTGAACCCAATAAGCTATTCGTATTTTATCGCTACTATGATGGTAACTATCAGCAAAAAACAATTCCAGAATGGAGAATCAGAGATTGGTTCTCAAGCGGTACTACCAACTATGGTGAATACAGACGAATTGCAATAGCATTACTCAAACAATATGGTACACTTCCTGAGATCAAAGCAAGAACCATCGGAAACCTCGTTGAAATCAAAGTTGGTTATCGACTACCGCCTTCTGAAGAAGAGTTTTATAAACTATATAGTTGGCCTGCAACCTATGATTTCTCATCGAATTTCCCGCAGGTTTTCACTAGAAAAATGGCAAAGCAGGTTTTCCCTATGTTTAAGCACACATTGGAAACACTTGGATATTGCTTTGTGGAGGAATAAACATGGCAAATGGCGCTAATGGAGTTCACTTACAGCTACGTGAAGCTCTTGAAAACTACATAAAATCTCAGTATTTTGGCAAATCTCCCATATTGCTTTCAGCCATGCAGGATAAACTTAATCAAGAGGGGGTTCTTTATCAGAAGCCCTATGTTGAGTCTTCTCCCGCATATAAAACTGCTCCGAATGGTATTCAAGCATCTACGAAGCTCCCTAATTGGCTGAAAGACTACTTTCTGGCACTATCTAATGCAAATCTAGGCGTGTATCCTTCTCCGTTCTGTCATCAGGTATCTGCATTGGAATCCGCATTTGAAGGACAGGATCTATTTGTTTCAACTGGTACTGGTTCCGGTAAGACCGAATGTTTCATGTGGCCCTTAATGGCAAAATTAGCATCTGAAGCAAGGAATAATCCTGCCAGTTGGTCCATGCGCGGTATTCGAACCATCGTTATGTATCCGATGAATGCACTGGTATCAGACCAGGTTAGCCGTTTGCGGCGTTTGATCGGCGATGCAGATCATCGTTTCGTAAACATTTTTCGTGATACCTGCGGTATCAATTCTCGACGTCCGCAGTTTGGTATGTATACCGGAAGAACTCCGTATGCAGGAAAAGAGCCAAAGAGAAGTGAAGATCAGTCTTTGGCCACCACATATTCCCGCATGGTTAACCCGGAAACAGATGAAGAAAAAGCATTTCTCGAAAAACTGATTAAAGACGGCAAACTTCCCGCCAAAGAAGATTTCGATAACTTTCTTGAGAAGCTTTATCAGGGTAAGCATATCCCTGATGAAGAAGATGCCGAATTGGTGACACGTTTCGAGATGCAGCAATTCTGTCCCGATATTCTCATAACAAACTACTCCATGCTTGAATATATGCTGCTCCGTCCCCGTGAGCATAAAATCTGGGCAGATACGCAGGCGTGGCTAAATGCAGATCCCAATAACAAACTACTGTTCGTTATTGATGAAGCTCATATGTACAGAGGTTCTGCTGGCGGAGAGGTATCCTTGCTTATCCGGCGTATGTTCCATCGTTTGGGGATTGACCGTAGCCGCGTCCAGTTCATCCTTACCACAGCAAGTATGCCCAATAAGGACGAAGAGGATCGTAAGGCTGTCAGAAAGTTTGCTAACGATCTGACCGCATCTGATGATATGCATACCTTCTGCTACCTTACTGGTGAGCGTGAAGAAATTGGAAGCGGAAATGCTTTCGATATTCCCTTTAACAAATTCAAAGACTCTTTGCCTGAAGAATTCGAAGGAGATGACCCAGAAAGGCTTAATGCCCTCAATCGGTTTTGGGCTGATATTGATAACTGTCCCGCTCCTTTTGATTGCTCTGAAAAAGCTTATCAATGGCTTTATGATCATTTGGTAGACTACAGACCTTTCTGTGAAATGTTCAAACTCTGCCGTGGCACCGCTGCTTCGCTGCAGGAATTGGCTGAATCCATATTCTCTGATGTAGATCTAGAGAATGCGCTTCATGCTGTCAGTGTAATGCTTGCCATTGCTCCGCTGGCTAGAAGCAACAGTGGTAGTGTCCTTTTTCCGGCGCGAATGCACATGCTTTTCCGCGGCATTAAAGGCGTCTATGCCTGCACCAACCCCAAATGTTCACATTCTCATACAGAAAATGGAATTACACTGGGTGAAGTATATTTTGCAGATGGAAATCTTACCTGCAAAGAATGTGGAAGCACTGTATATGAATTATATAACGACAGACGGTGCGGTAGTATCTTCTTCCGTGGATTTGTTCTTAAGCAAGACTTTGAAGCCCAAAAGCGTACTTATCTCTGGCATCAGCCTGGTATGATGAATGAAGATGAAGTAAAAGAAATCCATCTCTTTATCCCTTCTTCTGATTACCGCTTGCCTGAAAGACAACGTCAAAACAAAATTCTGCCATGTTACTTAGATGTCTTCAGCGGCTTCATCGACTTTTCCGATGATTCTTTAGAAGGAAAACCGGGTATTCGGAAACTCTACTATAGTAGTTTTACTGCCAAAGCTCGACCTGACATTCTGACATTTGCTACTTGCCCACATTGCCGTCATGAGCTTTCTAAAATGCAATTAACCTCCTTTAGCACACGCGGCAACCTATCTTTTTATAATCTTATTCAGGCACAATTCCAGGCACAACCTGCTGTTCCCGGAAAAACCGGAGATCCTAATCGACTTCCCAATGAAGGCCGAAAGGTCTTGCTTTTCTCAGACAGCCGGCAACGTGCTGCAAAATTGGCCAGAGATATGTCTGATGCCTCTGATATGACTGCATCAAGACAGTTAGCAGCCATTGCAATTAATCGCATGGAACAGGAAGTATCCGAACAATCCATGAACTTCTTCTATGATTATTTTGCTATGGCGGCAGTGGAAAACCATGTGCAGATTTTCCACGACAGTGAAACTGAAAAGCAACGTTCTCGTTTGATTGAACACGGTGGACAAGCACTCAAGAACTATACACGGGCAAAGAAACGCCGTCTGGAGTACTCACCCAGATTTACCATTGATAATGCTCCCACACAAATGAAAGAGCAACTTCTTCGCTTCTATTGTGGTGGTTATAACACGCTTGTAGACTCAGCGCTTAGTTGGATTGAACCCACAGATGCTGCAAAATGGGAAGCAATTGATGCTCTGGAGGAAGCCGGAATTGAGGTTACAGAAGACGAGTTCATGGAATTGTTTAATGCCTGGATTCTTTCAACCTGTGACACATCTGTTGTTCTTGGACATACCATTTCTGATGTGATCCGAGAAAAAGTACGTCCTAATTATGTAGGCTATGGCATTGATAAGGATAAAAAGTTCTCATCTGACATCCGTGGTATTATGGGCTGGGATGATAACGATTCCATCGCAATGACATGGGGACGTATTTTGCGCGAAACATTTATGGATGAAGGGCAAACATCTAACGGAAAGTATTACATTGATCTATCCCGTGTAAAACCCCGGTTTGACTTAACCCACACATGGTACCGTTGCGAACGCTGTTCCGAACTTACGCCATATTTGCTACGTGCAAAGTGTCCCAGTTGTCAGTGTGAGAAAATACATCCCATGCTGGAGTCAGAGATTGATGCACTTGATTTCTGGCGCAAACCAATTGATGACGCATTGCAAGGCGAAACTATTCGTGTAATTGACACAGAAGAACATACTGCTCAGTTGTCCCACAAAGATCAGCGCGATGAACTTTGGTCCAGGACAGAGCAGTACGAGCTTCGATTCCAAGACTTCCTCCAGGCAGGAGAAGCACCGGTTGATATTTTGAGTAGCACAACTACAATGGAAGTAGGTATTGATATCGGTTCACTGGTTGCTGTTGGTTTGAGAAACATTCCTCCGATGCGAGAGAACTATCAGCAGCGTGCAGGTCGTGCAGGTCGTCGCGGATCTAGCTTATCTACAATCGTTACCTTCTGTGAAGACGGTCCCCATGATTCTCTATACTTTGCAAATCCGGTGCCCATGTTTAGAGGTGATCCCAGACGTCCTTGGATTGATATCGAAAGCGAAAAAATCGTCCAGCGTCATCTTGGTATGGTTGCCTTGCAAGCATATTTGAGAATGCGTGCGGAAAGCCTAGATGCAATTCCTGCAATAGATTTTCTCGATAATCATCTCGCACCTTTCTCTGGGTTCCTGGATATGTATGAAATCTCTGAGACCGATATCCTTGTTCCTGCTTCTTCAAAAGAGGCACTCGCAAGTTATAAGCCTGTTCTTGAGGATGCGCTTGCTGCGCTCAAGCAAAAACGAGATGATCATCCTGAACTATTTGAAACAGATGACAGCAGCGACAATGGAAAAAAGGCTCTTCTAGATGCGCTGTATGAAGAAGGCATCATCCCAACCTATTCCTTCCCTAAAAATGTTGTTAGCACCTATATTTCGGACGTCAACGGAAAGGTTAAATATCAGGTTGAGCGTGGCTTAGATGTTGCTATCGGAGAGTATGCACCAGGCAGAGCTATCGTTGTTGATAAAACGACATATCAAATCGGTGGTCTTTATTATCCTGGTAGCGGACGAAGCGAACGTACTGCTGCCTCGCCTGCTAGAGCATTTATCAATGATGCAAGTTATCGTAAGACCGTGCGAAAGTGCGATCAATGCGGTTGGTTCGGTCTTGAAGAAGATGGGTATGATAGCTGCCCGTTCTGCGGTAATTCTGTATTAACCTCCATGCTCCCTATGTTGCGTCCCTGGGGATTTGCTCCCAGAAATGCCACTTCAATTGAAACTGCACAGTTAAACGAAGAATATACGGCAATTCAACAGCCGTTGTACTCCACGCTTCCTGATGCTGATGATGTTGAGGAGATTGCAGGGTGTGCTAACATCAGAATGGCTGTTCGTCCTAATCAGCGAATCATAATGCTTAATAAAGGCACTGGTAGCAAGGGCTTTACTATCTGCTGCGACTGCGGTGCTGCTATGCCCGGTGATGATCCCGTTGTACTGAAGGATATTCTGCGGCCATATCGTTCAAGATTTAATAAAACGAAGTGTAGGCATGTAGAAACTGATAACGTCAATCTAGGTTATGATTTCATTACCGATATGCTTGTCCTTGAATTTGCTTTGGATAAGAACCAGATTGACATCAATCCTCAGCGAAACTCCTGGTTGAATAGAGCTGGTCAATCGCTTGCTGAAGCATTGAGATTAGCAGCATGTCAGGAATTGGATATTGAGTTCACAGAACTGGTGACTGGTTATCGTGTTAGACACAACAGAAATGGAGATTTTGTTGACATCTATCTGTATGATAGTCTTTCCAGCGGTGCTGGCTATGCTGTTAGTATTGAATCTTCTATTCAAAAGCTTCTTGCAAAAACAAAAGAACTGCTGTCTGGTTGTACTTGCGATAGTGCTTGCCATAAATGTTTAAAACATTACCGCAACCAATACATCCATAGTGTTTTGGATCGTAATGCCGCGCTTGAGTTATTAGCTTGGGGCGAAGCTGGTGTTAGAGCACCGGCAATTCCTGTCCACAAGCAGCAGTATTTACTGAAATCCTTGGAGCAAATTCTACAGATATCCGGTATCCATATGGATATTCAAACGACTCCCATATTGGCGGAGGGTCCCTTCTGTAAAAAGAAGGTTGTTGTCTATCCCGCAATGTGGAATAAGCCCATAGCAGAAGACACCATCTATGTAAGCGATTCCAACTTGCGATACGCAAAGCCCTATGCGGTCAAATCGATTGCTGATAATCTGTGATACAATAGTTGCCCTAAAGGAGCGTTTAGTATGGCAAAGAAGATTGTAAGCAAACCCGGTCTGTTCGGCACTACTGTCCACTACGATGAGAGGGGCAAAGTTGTAGGTAAGAGCGCTCCTGGAATGTTTGGCAGTACCGTTCATTACGATACCAACGGAAAGGTTGTTGGTAAGAGTTCCCCTGGTCTTTTCGGAAGTACGGTGCATTATGACAATAATCATCGTGCAGTCGGAAAATCCTCTCCTGGCCTTTTCGGAAGCACGCATCACTATGATTCCAAGGGACGCAGCACAGGCAAAAGCACCCCCGGTTTCTTTGGCAGTACGCATACCACAATAGACAAGAAAAAGAAGTAACAGCAAAACATCTCCAGGTGAGCAAACTACTCTGCTCATCTGGAGATGGTCTTACTATTAGTATCCAATTAGGGAGACAAGTTGCCCCGATTTGACAAATTTTGAAACATGTGTATAATAAAGACAAGCAGAGATTTTCGCGAATCGATGCTGCGCTTGCTAGCGGCGCTATTACAACTTAATCATAACCTATAAGAGATGCGCGAGGGACAAGCCCGATGACCGCACGGCAACCTCCCGGAGAGAAAGGTGCCAAAGCTTGTACGATAGGATGTGACTCGTCTCGCGACGGGTATTTTTGCGCCTATTTTTCGGGAGGACTGACAGAAAAGGAGTCAAAAATATGAGAAATGGCGCAAGATATGTAGTAACGACCCACTGGGGAACCTTCTCTTTGGATGAAGGATCATATCAGGATTATCTGGCAGGCAAACTTTGGATATGCTGGACACCGGGCAAGCAGGATCATCCCCGACAGAACCCAAATGGTTATGTTCCTCCCAATGTAACAGAACGAGCAGTCTCCATGAGGGAGCAAGCAGATCGCATCGGTGTTCTAGCTGCATTGCACCAATTGGGCATCCATGATGCACTCGTTCCTTACAACATTCGACTTGCAGATTTGAGCATTGATGAAATGAATCTTACTGTTCGTTCATCTAATGGTCTAAAACGTGCCAATATCCATACCTTCAGCTCACTAAAAGAAGTTCTGTCTATAGAAAACGGGTTGCTGAATATCCGCAATATCGGACAGAAGAGCATAAAAGAAATCAAGCAGCTATTCTTTGAAGAATGCTATGCACGACTCCTTCCCTACGAAAAAGCACAGTATTGGCAAGAGGTATTAGATGCAATGAAATAACCAAACGAATTTATCATACTACTTTTTCATCGCTCATTTCATCAATCATTCGTGGTTGATAAATGAGCGATGAACTGTTATAATTAGGTGTGAGGTGATGCGTCATGTACAACAAGAAACCACCCTTCGAGATTACAACTTCCATTCTTGATAAAATTGCGGAGATTGCGGAATTGGTCGGACAGGTTAATGCTGTGGCAGGGTTGACTACGAACCCCATGCTGCGCAGGACTAATCGTATTCGCACCATCTATTCCTCCCTGGCAATTGAGCAGAATACTTTGAGTTTGGAACAGGTTACTGCTGTGCTGAACGGTAAGCGGGTCATCGCTCCACCCAAGGATATTGCCGAAGTTAAGAATGCATATGAGATCTACGAAATAATGGATTCCTTGAATCCCTATTCTGTGGACGATCTACTGAATGCCCATGCGGTTATGACCAAAGGCTTGACCGAAGAATCCGGGTGCTTCCGCTCTGGTCCGGTAGGTGTGGTGGACAAGCAGGGCAACATTCTTCATTTCGGCACTCTGCCGGATTATGCGCCGGGACTCACTATGGAACTGCTGAAGTGGATCAAGGAAAGCAATATTCATATGCTGATCAAAAGCTGCGTGTTTCATTACGAACTGGAAGTGATCCATCCTTTTGCTGATGGCAACGGACGAATTGGCAGGCTTTGGCATACCCTGCTGCTGACTCAGTGGAAGCCTATGTTTGCGTGGCTCCCGGTGGAATCTATCATCCATGATCGGCAGGATGAATACTATGCTGCAATCAACCGCTCCAACTATGAGGGTGCGTCTACGGCCTTTATCGAGTTCATGCTGTCCGCTATCCAGGAAGCATTGATAGAAGCTGTGCAGACTTCTGGTGCTGCTGAGAGTATGACCACCGATGAACTGCGCTGGTATAGGATTGAACGATTCTTGAAAAAGAATGATGCGATTACCAATACTGATGTGCGCCAATTGTTCGATGTATCCTCTGCAACAGCACGCCGAATTCTCTCAAAATTTACGGATGAAGGTAAGCTTCAAAAAATCAGAATCGGTAAGTCTTGGGGATATGCAGAATCCAACCAATAATCAAATTCTATGTTTTGTTAGGAGGCACTATGCGACAAGTATTACTGGATAATGCATTTGAAGCGTGGGCAGCAGCAATCCGCATTTGCAAGGACATTAAAGATGGTAAATGCACACTTCAATACCAAAAGAACTTTGTATCATCGTTGCATAATGCAGTCGAATTATTTATGAAGCAGATGATGATTAATGACGGCAATCATGATGTTGCTGAAGTCCGCGGAAAACTGAAAAAAGGGAATGAGCAACTCATTCAAGATTATTCAAACGCATCGGACTTAAACCACTTTTTTGGAGCTTTACCAAAGGAGGACACTGCTAAATTTGCATCGATTGCTTTTGAGAAACTGAAAACGCATCATCAGCAGATTCTTAAAGACAGCTTGGCACAAAATGAGTCCTTGCAAGATGAACTAAACCTTTTACAACAACTTCGCAATGATGAAACACATTTTGCAATTCACCAAGATAGCTTTTTATCAGAAGCAGATTTTTGCGTTTTGCATAACTTTATGGTTCGCTTTTATAGAGTGCTGGAAAACTGGAGACCGCTGAGAAAAGATGACTATGATTTATGGTTATTGCCGTATTGGGGAGATCCTACTGGTGCTGATGAAGTGTATGGTTTTGAATGTGATCCGCTCCAAGGTTTTTCTTATGAAAAGGCAGTTCGCGAATCGAATTTAGCACACGAAATAGCAGAACTGATTTCTAACGGTGGTATTTATGGCGCACCGGATTTTTCCTCTTATACAATTGCACGTGATTTGGTAGAAGAAAAGGTAGAATATAAATATCGCTTTGATGAAATATGGGCAGTAGTACACATGATGCTGAAATATGGAATTATTATAGCAGATGATATTCTGGATGATGAGCAAGGAACAGTTTCTTATACAATGAGTGCTTCGCTCTAATCAAAATAGGAGCAGGGTAAGTTAATCGATATTATCTATTCTTAGCAATTCGTAGAATCGCGTAGCCGCAGAATTTTCTGCGTTTGTGAGGGATTGGGAAACCTCCCAACAAGCACGAAACCACCCATCTCCGCTGGAGCGGAAATGGGTGGTTTTTGCAATTTGTATGTACAAATGCATTGCTTGCCACTACTATAACAAGCATAAACTGACTTATTTCCCCGATCAAATTATCCAGGCTAATGTACCATTGAATTGCTGTATTTTCTGTGGTATTATTGGATTATCGGGATTCAAAACGCAAAAGACATTACGAAAGAGGGATGCTTTATGGAACAAATATCTTTTGATGATCTGTATGAAAATGCCGACTATTTGGAGAAAGAACAGGGTGCTTTCCAACTGCTAAAGTCTGCTTTGGAGGCAACTTTAGCAAAAGACAACTTAGCTCCCAAAAGCATTTTCTTTAGAGCGGGCAATGCTGAAAAGTCCCAGTACAGTTCTGTCTATCTACTCAATGAGAGTTGCATTTTCTGTCGAATCTGCTTCCGGGGAAAACAGCACTATCTGTCTGTCCCGTCCAAGTATGAAGATCGTATTCCCGATGGAACAGCATATAAGATTCTTTCGTCCGATCCCAGCTATTGCCGTATTTCTCTTAGCTCGGTGGATGATGTGCGGCTGTATGAAGCTATCCTGTGTGAAATCCTTGCCGCACAGATTGATACCTTCCCCGTGGAGTTTGGATGCTGCTCCAGATATGAAGCATGCAGTGATGCGATGAAATGTATCCACCCAGATTCCGACATGGCAATCAAATGTGCTTATCGTAAGAATCTGAAAAAAGGCAAGATTTTTTACGGGAAGAATAAAAACATTTGAGCCAACCGCGGAGGAATAACGGTATGGATAAGATAACCTATTTTGACGTTGAGTTTGCAAATTCCAAGAACAAATCGATCTGTCAGATTGGCCTTCTGTGCGAGAGCTACGAAACGGGAATGGCGATCTCCACCCCTCAAACAATATACATCAATCCGGAAGATGGGTTTGATGACAATTGTGTGAAGGTGCATGGTATTACGGCGCACACGGTCAAAGGTGCACCTGCTTTTCCGCAGGTTTGGACATCAATTGAAAAGTATTTTACGAATGCCGTGGTAATAGGGCATAATATAGCCGCTGCCGATTTGGATGCGTTGGTCAAGAATTTGAATCGGTATAGTCTGGATATTCCAGTGATTTATTATGTTTGTACATATGATCTTGCTAAAGAGTATGTACCGGCCTTTGCGGTGGAAAACTACAAGCTTTCAACCTTATGTAATTTCTTCGGTATCAATATTGGCAAGGCGCACGATGCCCTTGACGATGCAGTTGCCAGCAGCAATTTGTTTAAGGCACTTGTAAAGCAGTACGACATAGATGTTAGCACACACATCAAGAAGTATGTTCCGCATGATTGCAAGGAGTTTACTCAGTATGTGGCAAGCTCTGTTCTTCGCAAATCCATTTGTGAATTCTACGGTATTCTTCGTGGCTTTTCTATAGATAACGTGATTAACGACGAGGAGATCGAGTATATCACAAAATGGAAGATGGAACACCAGAAGTATTCTGCACAACCGGATGTTGCCGCAATTATTGCCACCATTGACCGCATACTAGAAGATGGCATCGTTACCGTGGATGAAATACTCTCCCTGCAATACTCAGTCAGAAAATACCTGGATTTGGTCAGTACATCTCCGGTGACACTTGCTACTCAGATCCTTGACGGTATTTTGAAAGGTATCACCGTTGACGGTGAGGTATCTGAGGCAGAATGCAAGAGCCTGCGTCAGTGGTTGTATGACAACATCTATCTGTCTGATCATTTCCCTTTCAATAAGACCATTGAACTGATCGATAAAGTGCTTGAAGATTCTGTGATCACAAAAGAGGAATCTGAATTTATCACTGCTGCAATTGGCGAGATGCTGAACCCTGTTGAAGTGCTGCGCACCCAGGTTAACTCTGTCGAGGGAAAAACGGTATGTTTGAGCGGCAATTTTGCTTATGGTTCAAAATCCGATGTAGAAGCATACATTGTCAGTCATGGCGGCACAATTGATAAGAGTGTCAAGAAAACAACGAGTATTTTGCTGATTGGTGATTGTGAATGCCAAGCATATTCTAACGGTACTTATGGCACCAAGGTAAAAAAGGCAATGGAGTACAACAGCAAAGGTTGCAGCATTCAAATAATCAAAGAAGCCGACCTAATTAAAAATGATTGATTTACTACCGGCAAGCAATGCGTCTGTACCCACAAACACGAAAAACCATCAATTTCCTTTCCGGGAGATTGATGGTTTTCTGCTTGTTGGGAAGAATCCCAAACCCACATAGATCACAAATACATTGTGAGCCACGCCCCATCCGGTGCTGATAAGTTATGCGTTTTATCCTCGCAGGAAACAGCAAAATTATGTTAATCAAGAGTTGACTTATAATGTGATTTCGGATATAATTAAGAAAACGAAACAGGAGGTGGAAGCGAGTGACAACGATTCAAAAGATCGGACTACGCTTGAAGGAACTTCGGCAAAGTGTGAAGCTGTCACAGAGCAAAATCGCGGCAATTGTGGAATCCAGCCAACCGGCAATCGCCCGGTATGAAATGGGCGAAGCGCATATCCCGGCGGATGTTCTGCTGAACTATGCTAACTACTTTGATGTGTCTTTGGATTACATCTACTGCCGCACGGACAATCCCCAGGGAACGCATTATGAGAACAAACCCAAGGTCGAGAAGATCTACCCGGAGATGGAGAAGTTCATCGAAATGTGTTTTGATCCCGGTTCGCCCATGAACGAGCGGCTGAAATCAACGTTGGTTCAAATGCTTTCAGGATCGGAAGACAAGGTCAAAACAGAGGGGTGATAGCATGGGACTTCTTGAATGTGCAAGTGGCGCATCCATTTGGCGAGGATACGATTATTACGAAGAGAAGAAGGTTTTGAGCATCGACGAAATCGATCCGGGCATTTTCTCTGCAACTGTTTCCGGAAGTTCAGATAATACCTATTCCGTAGAACTTCACATGAAGCATCCGAGAAAATCGAAATGCAACTGCCCCCTCGCAGACGGAAAGAGAATCATTTGTAAGCACATCGTTGCTACATACTTTACGATTCTTCCCGGTGAAGCCAAGAGATTCTATGAGGAAGCGATGGCATATCAAGAGGAAGAGGAAAGGCGCAACGAAGAGCTTACGGATAAGGTCTGTCACTATGTACGGCATATGAAAAAGGCGGAGTTACAGAAAGCCCTGCTGCAGGCATTATTTGATGGACCCGATTGGCAATTTGATCGATTTGTTAGAGATAACGGACTGGAAGATGATTGGAGGTGAAACCGGATTGAAAGCAGTTATCTATGCACGATACTCTTCGGATAACCAGCGGGAAGAATCCATCGAAGGGCAGATTCGGGAATGCACCGCCTTTGCTGAAAAGAACGGCATCACCATTTTGAAGCACTACATTGACCGAGCCTATTCTGCCAAGACGGACAATCGTCCGGAGTTCCAACGGATGATCAATGACAGCAGGCAAAGGTTGTTTGACATTGTTCTTGTGTGGAAGCTGGATCGCTTCGCAAGAAACCGTTACGACAGTGCCAACTACAAGAACATCCTCAAGAAGAACGGTGTCCGTGTAGTGTCTGCCAACGAGCCGATCTCTGACCGCTCCGAGGGTATTCTGTTGGAGTCCATGCGGGAAGGTTTTGCGGAATACTTCTCTGCTGATCTTGCAGAAAAGGTCAGCCGGGGCATGACGGAGAATGCGCTGAAATGCAAGTTCAACGGTGGCAATCCTACCATCGGATTCACCTCTGACAAGGAGCAGAACATTCTCATTGACCCGGTGAAAGCACCCTTCGTTCTGGACGCATTCAAGATGTACGATGATGGCGCTACCATGTCGCAGATCCGGGACTTCTTGAATGAGAACAATGTGCTGAATAGTCGAGGCAATCCCCACACGGTCAACAGTGTGGCAAAGATTCTGAAAAACCGCCGCTATATTGGTGAGTACAGCTACCGTGACATTATGATTCCCAACGGCATCCCGGCGATAGTTCCTCAAGATCTGTTTGACCGGGTGCAGGAAAAGATCGAAAAGAACAAGAAAGCACCTGCAAGAGCAAAAGCAGAGGTTGATTACCTGCTGACTACCAAGCTGTTCTGTGGACACTGTGGAGCCTACATGTGCGGTGAGAGCGGCAAAGGCCGTTCCGGCAAGGTCTATCATTACTACAAGTGTGTGTCTGTGAAAAAGAAGCGGACAGACTGCAAGAAGAAGGCCATCAAGAAAGATTTCATTGAAGAATTTGTGATCCGCCACACGATGAAAACCCTAAACGATGATGCTGCCATTGAAGCAATTATCGCCATGCTGATGGATTTGCAGGAACGGGAAAACATCAACCTTCCTCTCTACGAACAGCAGCTCCGGGATGTGGAACGGAACATTGAGAATCTTCTGGATGCCATTCAGCAGGGCATCTTCACAAAGTCGACCAAGACCCGGTTGGAAGAACTGGAAGCCACTAAGGAAGATTTGGAAATCCGCATTGCCAATGAGAAGATCGCAAAACCCAAGGTTACGGAGGAACATCTCAAGAGTTATTTCTATCGCTTCCGTGGCATGGACATGAGAATTCAGAAAAACAGACAGATGCTGATCGATTCCTTTATCAACCGCATCTATCTGTATGATGATGGCAGACTTGTCATCTACTGCAACCACAAGGATGGTGCAGAAACCATCACATTAGAAGACATAGAAACCGCTCTGGCTGAGGCCGGGTTCGGTTCGGATTTGGTTAGCTTCGCTGTACCAAAAACAGGAAACACCAGTCGGTGTTTCCTGTTTTTGTTTTGTGTCGGAAGGGACTCGAAGATATAAATGCGAATGTCCGGTGGACATTCGCTTGCCGTCGGCTCGACGACGGCAACACCATACGCGGTATTCCAAACGGGAATGCCGCGGCAACGAGTCCCTTTCGCCGTACGATACGGAGAAGGGTCAGAAAGGGCGGCCCGACCGCAGGGAGGGTAAAAAAGTGTCCGGTGGACACTTTTTCAGACCTTGGGAGAGTTCTTTGGTTGCCGGACGCATCCGGTACGGATGTGGACGGTAATCAAAATGATACGCACAGCAATAGGATTGAGGGGAAGGCTTATGTCTTCCCTTTTGTGTTGTCGTCGTCGAGCTGACGGCAACACTTACAGGATTCAATTCCCACAATCTTTGCGGACAATTGAAATCGACGGCTGTTTATGGTAAAATATTAAAAAATACTGCCGAAGGCTGGTGAAGGGATGAAAGATCAAAGAAAAGAGCGGAGGGCCCCTGGATTTGCGTTGTCTGCGGTATCCGTGTGCTATTTGCCTTTCATATACCTTGTGGTAGTATGGGCGTATCTTCTTTTGCTGATGCCTTTGGCACACTTTTTCCCTGGATTGAGGGGGCAGGACAGGCTCATGGTTGCGCCCATGGTTCTGATCGTGCTTTTGCTGCTTCTTCATATGCTGCTTTGCTTTTATTCGGTGGTTTTTGATTCTGACAGGGTGAAGCTTAAATGGTTTGGCATGATCATACGGGAAATTCCGGTGGATCAATTTCAGTTGTTCTGTGCTGTGGGAAACGGACGGGAGGATGTTCTGTGCTTGTCCTGCTATAGAGTGGAAGAACTGGCGAATATGCGGGAGGAGCAATTACTCCGCAGTTCCCTGACGAAACATGAGGTCCCTCTGCGAAAGCGTAATCCGGACTGGCAGGATGTATTTGCACAGGAATATTTGAATCATTTGCGGAAAAATCCTTTCTGCTTCTTCCGGGAACGGAACATGGTGATGTTTTCAATGGATTCCGCAATGCAGATTTTGCTTCGGCAGCAGTATCCTCAGCTTATGTGGCGGAATTATACCGGGGTGACTTCCCCTTACGCATCCCGTTTTTCCGGAATGGATGAAAACCGGGCGGTCTGTATGCCGCTGCCTTCCGGAGAGAACAGGTTTTCGCTGGAACCGGATGGGATACATCTGTACACACAAAAAGAAGAGACCGCATTCTTTCCTGCACAGGCACTTCGGACAGTGCTGAGAATCGATGTGTTTCGGGGATACGATAAGTTTTATCCCCACCATATGCCGCTGCTGTTTGTTACCACATTGTCAGAGGAGGCACTGGCGGAATACCCTTCGGCTGCCGGATATGGGGGCTTCTGCCTGGGTGAAAATGTGGACCCGTGCCTGGAGGCAGTGCTTGTGGCTACCAACATGGCCATGCGCTGGAACAAAAACCGGGAGGTCTGCTGTGTCGTGCCGTTCACCCGGAATAATCTGGATACGGTCCGGAGGTTATATCCCCATCTTTCCGTGAATGAACTATCCGGAAACTGGATAAAGGATTCATAAGTGAAAAAACGCTGGGAAGCACTTCAAAAGCGCTTCCCATTTTTTTGTTACCGGGAAAGTTGCTTGACGGGTGACGGACGGGGTGGTATGATATATTATATGAATTCAAGCAAATTCCCATAGGGTAGAATACGGGATTATCTGTAAAAGGAGGTTTCTTATGAAGTATTCCGTAAAAAGGCTGCTGAGTCTGCTGGTTGCTGCGGCTATGGTGTTTTCCATGCTGCCTGCGGGGGCTCATGCCCATGAAGAAAACGCAAATGGGGTTCCCGGAACCCGGCGTATGTCCGTAACCATCGAACCCAGGGTCAATCCCCTGTATGAGGGCATTGTGGACCCGGATACCCTCTGCCTGAAAAAGCATGACAGGGTTCCTCCGGCGGTTGCTCCGGACGCGGTGGAGTACGGTACCCTCTCGGAGGCTGTCGCCGATCTGCGGGAGGCTATGGTGAAACGGCAGGAATACGTCACGGTCCATCTGCGCTCGGCAAGTGATGACTATTATTCGTTGTTTGACCAGGTATTTTTTGAGGCGTTAGAACACACCGGAAATCCCGTGGAAGGTGACTACCTGGTTTGGCAGTTCCTGGGCTGGAGCGGCGATCTGAGTATGTCCTGGGATGGCTCCCGTTACTGCTACGATTTCAATTTCTACATTTCCTACTATACCACCCCTGCCCAGGAAGCCGTGATGGACGCGGAGGTGGAAAAGCTGCTGGACCGGCTGGATCTGTATGATTCTCCCGACTATTATAAGGTTAAGGGGATTTATGACTGGATCTGCGCCAATATTACCTATGACCACGAGAATCTCGCTGACAATTCCTATACCCTGAAGCACACCGCCTATGCGGCTCTGATTGACAGAACTGCAGTCTGCCAGGGCTACGCGGCGCTGCTGTACCGGCTTGCCCTGACCCTGGGGGTGGACTGCCGTCTCATTGCCGGTGGAAATCATGGCTGGAATATTGTGAAGCTGGGCGAGTGGTATTACT
The DNA here is from genome assembly GCA_017408725.1 of Oscillospiraceae bacterium. Next base: position 1,294 of record JAFQUA010000014.1, on the reverse strand, counting down.
ATGTGGACTCTACCTGGGACTCGGAAGTACCTCCTGCCTACTTCTCCTATTTCCTCCAGAACGAGGAAGGGTTCAGTGACCATTTGCGGGAAGACTTTTCCTACTATTACGGCGAAGGCTGCGACTACACCAGCCAGGAATTCTATGACGCCTATCCCATGAGTCCTGTGGATTTTTCTTTGTCTTCCCATGCCCATTATTGGCGAACTACGCAGACCGAACCCAACTGCACCGAACCGGGATACAACGTCTCCACCTGCACCATATGCGGTGAGGAAAGCCGGGAAGCGGACGGAGAAGCCCTGGGTCACGATTGGGTTGACGCGGATTGCGATACCCCCAAAACCTGCACCCGCTGTGAAGCAACCGAAGGGGAAGCCCTGGGCCATGATTGGCAGGATGCGGACTGTGAGCATGCCGGCACCTGTACCCGGTGCGGAGAAACGGCCGAAGAACCTCTGGGTCACGACTGGATCACTGCGGATTGCGATACCCCCAAAACCTGCACCCGGTGCGGCGCAACGGATGGGGAAGCCCTGGGCCACGACTGGACGGAAGCGGACTGTGAGAATCCCAAAACCTGTACCCGCTGTGAAGAAACCGAAGGGGAAGCCCTGGGCCATGACTGGGTTGACGCGGACTGCGACACCCCAAAGACCTGTACCCGCTGTGAAGTGACGGAAGGGGAAGCCCTGGGCCACGATTGGGTGGATGCGGACTGCGAGCATCCCGGAACCTGTTCCCGCTGCGGTGAAACCACCGATGAGCCTCTGGGCCACGACTGGAGCTATACGGATTGCGAAATTCCCGCAACCTGCAGCCGATGCGGCGCAACTGCAGAAGAAGCGCTGGGCCACGACTGGAATGCCGCGGATTGCGATACACCCCAAACCTGCGTCCGGTGCGGCGCAACGGAAGGAGAAGCTCTGGGTCACGACTGGATTGCTGCAGATTGCGAGAATCCCGCAACCTGTGCCCGCTGTGAAGTGACGGAAGGGGAAGCCCTGGGTCACAACTGGGTGGATGCAGACTGTGAGAACCCCAAAACCTGTACCCGCTGTGAAGTGACGGAAGGGGAAGCCCTGGGTCACAACTGGGTCGACGCGGACTGTGAGAACCCCAAAACCTGTACCCGCTGTGAAGCAACGGAAGGGGAAGCCCTGGGGCATGACTGGGTCGACGCGGATTGTGAGAACCCAAAAACCTGTACCCGCTGTGAAGTGACGGAAGGGGAAGCCCTGGGGCATGACTGGGTCGACGCGGATTGCGAGAATCCCAGGACCTGCGCACGATG
>JAFQUA010000081.1 GCA_017408725.1 Oscillospiraceae bacterium | reverse complement strand
CAACACCCGGATGGGCGTATTCGCTACCCGTTCCCCCTTCCGCCCCAACAATCTGGGACTTTCCAGCGTCAAGCTGCTGGGCGTGGAGCATACAGAGAAGTATGGCACGGTGCTGCACGTTGGCGGCGCAGACCTGATGGACGGCACACCGATCTTTGACATTAAGCCCTATATTCCCTACAGCGACTGCCACGAAAACGCCGTGGGCGGCTTTACCGACACCGCAGGGGATTTTCTGCTGCAGGTAGACTTCCCTGCCCAGCTTTTGGCGCTGCTGCCGGAGGACAAGCGAGCTGCCGCTATGGGTATTCTCTCCCACGATCCCCGACCCAGCTATCAGCGCAAACCCGACCGCATCTACGGCATCCCCTTCGCCGGGTTTGATATCCGTTTTACCGTAAAGGACGATCAACTGACAGTCGTTACAGTAGAGAAAGTATAACAAAACAGCGGCACGAATGTGCCGCTGTTTTTTAAGATTCTAATGTAGCAAAAATATCGCCAAGACCTTGTTCCTTAAGAACCCGGTCATACACTTTCCAGTCATCCTGAAGAGCAACGCTTTCTTTTAGTGCCATATTTCCTTTCAGTATGATGCTGCTACCAGAGGGCAGCCTATTCCATAGTTCGTGTTCTCTGTAGATTGGGTCGTTATGGGTCATCCATCCAAGATAATACTGAGTAGCGGATGGATTCGCGTCCTTATTTGACAGGTCGATCCGCTCATCTTCATTATACTGCCACTCCGTCCCTTTGGAAACCTTTCCCGCATTGTGCAAAAACATCGCATCTTTGTTGTTAATTACCTGATATGCCAGGACTTTCCCGGTAAAAGAACGGCTTAACGCGTGCTCAAGCCCCTGCAAACCTCGAAACTGCACTTCCAGGCAGGCGATCCGTGTAACAATTTCATCCGGCTCGGAACACTTTTCCGTTATTATGAGCAGTTCTTTGTATGTTTCCGTATTGTAGCTGTAAAATATAGCAGGTTCGTTCCAGTTTGAAAACGACTCCCTAACGCTACCCCCTATAATGTATTCAGGTCTTGGCTGGGTGCTTTCTGTTGCTGTCGTACTTTCGGTGGGGTTGGTGTTTTGCGTGGGCAGCGTGGGCAGCGCATCCGTTTTCGCACAGGCACATAGGCCGGCAAGCAGTGCGCAAACCAGAATCATTACAAGCGCTTTTTTCATAGTGGTTTCCTCACCTGGATTGATTGACTTTTATTGTATATATCCACACTCGTAAAACCAAGTAGCTCTTGCCGAGAAGGATCTACCGGATGCACCGTATTCTTCCTCCCATCCCATATGTACTTGATATACTCCAGATGCCATTACGCTGGTAGTGGTATTATATATTGCACCGTATACAACTACTGTGTGATTATAGGGACCTCCAAAGCCTGTTCCCATAGAAGCAACAACCGGATAACCACTTTCCAGCATCGAGACAATCTTCTTGGCGACTCTTCCCTGTGATCCATATAAGGCATACAGTCTGGTGCTTATGTCATAAAAATCAAGATACCAATTGATGCCATCAAGAGCTTCACGAATATACAGTCCTCCTGGTGCATCGTCTTCGTATACGAAATTAATTAAGGTTTGATGAAAATCCTCATTCGTTCCATTTCCATCCCTGTAGCGATCAAGAACATAATCATCATCAACAAATTCATCGTAATACCCCAGCAATATGGCAATCGCCAAGACTGTACATGTTCCGTCAACATTTTCTCCATATTTGACTAAATTGGAAAAATAAGATTCCGCTACCACAACTTCTCTATCATTATAAATCAATCCGCGAGGAGAAATAGCAGTGGTGTCTTGCGTGGCATCCTCATTAGCGCGAACAATCTCTTCCGCATTAGCAAGAGATTGAATTGCTGTTGACTCCAAAACATCGCCAGAGATTAAAGAACAATAATGTTCTCCGTTGTAAGTATAATAATTTCCTGGACCGCCATAGTAATATGTGGTTTGATCTTCCATTTGTTCAACAAATGTGTTTTCGCTATAGCAACCTTCCATAAAACCATTTGTTTCATTGTATAGGATTGCATACCCGTACGGAGCTAATAAATATAGAGTATACTGCTCTGAATCATCAACAAAACTTCTCATAGGAATGCTATCAACGATTGTATACTCATTATCTTCGTCAAATGAATATCGATTTATTATGTCTGTAATTTGTGTTGGATCAGTAAAGGCCAGAGCTGCTGCACTATTATAAAGAGGGAAAGACAGCACGAAAATAAGTACCAAGAAAAGAGAAATCGCTCGTTTTAGAATACGCATAATTCAACCTCCTAAAAAGTATTTGTTAGCACAGTGGGAGAAAACCCACTCTCTACATCAATTATGCACAAAAAATCCCACTATGTCAAGGAATAAAATGGTAAAAATTAACACGATTCGTGGGCTTATCCCAGGAGACGACAAGTGTAGTATATAGTTCAACGAATCAGCAAATTACATTACTTTAATAAAAAGCCCTAAAGTGGGCTTTTTATTTTGCAAATTCCTCAATATCCAAATCCTGATACGGATACACCCGCTGCCAGCCGGTGGCGGTTTTTTGGATACTGCTGCGGTGGCTGCTTAAAAGGCGGACGATGTCATACACATTGATCCAAATTTCGGAGTTGCACTCCTTCTGGCTCTCATCGAACACCAGCTCCAGCCCAAAATGCAGATGCACCGTTTCGATATTATTGGTATTTTCCTGATCGGAATACCCGGTGCGCCCCATAAAGCCAATGAGATCGCCTGCCTGCACAATATCCCCCTCGTGCAAGCCCTCGGCAAAGGGATGGTCCTTCTGCAGGTGGGCATAGTAATAATACCGTTTGGAATCAAAGGAGCGGATGCCGATGCGCCAGCCGCCGTAGCGATTCCAGCCCATCGCCTCTATAACGCCGCCTTCCACCGCCACGATGGGCGTTCCCAGGCCGCCCATCAGGTCGTTGCCCAAGTGCTTTCGCTTGAAGCCAAAGGAACGGCTGACGCCGAAATCGTCACAATGGCTGTAGCCATAGCCTGCCGCCACCGGCGAAAAGGCTTTTAAGCCGTATTGGGCTTTCCACTGCCCGTTTATCTGAATCGCGTAGCTGCCCACCAATCCGCCCAAAGCCGCTGTATAGGCTTCGTGATAATACTCGTAATATTTGCTGCTTGCGCCCAGCAGCTCCCGGGGCGACTTCTCCCCTTTCAAGTCTGCCGACGCCTTTTTCACGGAGGACAATGGGCATTTACCGCCGGTCCTTGCGGCGGACAAGGCGAGGATCTCGATCCAGCCGATATGCTTTTCCTTCTCAAATGTGGCAATATCCTGCTGCAGCGCATAGTGCAGCGACTCGTAGGGAATATGAAAATCCACCCATTTGACAGGCTCCGCCCGTACCGGCAAAACCAGCCCGAAAATCAGCAAAAAGCACAGAAAAATACGCCGCTTCATCCCATTCACCTCTCGGTTAGGGTGTGAAACGGCGTATCAATCATACGCGCCAATTATTGGAGGTCCCGCACGATATCCTTTGCGATTCGGTAAATATCCTCCATGGTATTCATAGATGAAATCTGGTTTTTGTAGTAGCTGCTGTGGGCAACGCCACGCAGATACCAGGCAAAATGCTTTCTTGCCTCCAGACAGGCAATATGCTCACCGTGATCCTGCTCGGAAAGCTGAAATTGCCGTACCGCCAGCGCGATCCGGTCTTTCAGAGGCGGGCGCTCCGGAATGGGCTTTCCTTCCAGCGCCGCTTTGGTTTGTTCAAAGATCCACGGGTCGCCAAATGCCGCCCGACCGATCATAATACCGTCCGCGCCGGTGCGCTTCAGGCAGCGCAGCGCCGATTCCGCATCCACGATATCGCCGTTGGCGATGACCGGGATCGACAGATTTTTCTTGACCTTCGTGATCATATCCCAATCCGCAATTCCCGAATAGAGCATCGCCCGGGTCCTGCCGTGGACGGTAACCATGGCTGCACCGTTATCCTCCATCCGCTTGGTAAAGTCCAGCACGTTGATGCTGCCCTTGTCCCAGCCCAGGCGGCACTTTACCGTCACCGGCACATCGACTGCATCCACAACTGCCTTCACGATATCCCCTGCCAGCTCCGGCGTGCGCATCAGACCGCAGCCATCGCCGGAATTGGCGATCTTGGGCATTGGGCAGCCCATATTGATGTCCAGGAAGTCACAGCCGGAGATCTCCAGCGCCAGCACCGCGGCCTCTGCCATAATGGCAGGATCGTTGCCAAAGATCTGGGCGCCGCAAAGAGAGCCTTCATTCTTCTTCAGCAGACCGGCGCTCTTTTTGTCCCGATACACCAGCGCCCGGGAGGATACCATCTCCGTAACGGTGATGTTTGCACCTATATCGGCGCAAACCGTACGGAACGCCCAATCCGTTACGCCTGCCATCGGGCCCAAAGCGATGGGATTATTCACTTCCAAATTGCCGATGCGCATAGGTACTCTCTCTTTCTTTTATAGTACCGTCAGTATAGCACACTTTGGCTTGCTGCGCAAGTCAAATCAGTGCTGTTACAAGCCACACGATCCCCGTCAATGCCGCACCGGCACAAGCCCAGACCGCGCCGAAGCAAAGGCGTCTGCGGCTGCCATCCATTTTGGGATGACGGATGATGCGCTTTGCCTCCTTCATAAGCTGCTCCTCCGTAACGGCGGCAGCGCCGTCCTTGAGGATAAAGATCGCCTGCTCGAACAGCTTTTTGTCCGGGCTTTGCACCACGATCACCTGCCGGGAGATTCCCTTTACCATACCACCAGCTCCTTCTGGCAGTATTTTGCCCCATTGGAAGTTTTTTCATACTAAAAATCCGCCTCACCTCTGCGCACCGATGCTCTGCCTTTTCTCTGTTTTTTCGCCACGAACACTTGAATTCACAGTGAATACAGAGTATAATAAACGAAACTACCACACGGAGGGTAAAGAAATGAAAAAAGGCAGATTTTTTGCGTTGTTATTGGCAGCCGCACTATGCTTTACTGTGCTCAATGGTGTTTTTGCGGTCAAAATTTCCGCTGCTGTCACCGGCAGCGGCACGCAGGCTGATCCATACATTATTGACAGTGAAAGCGATCTGTCAGCCATGAGCGGCTCTGACGCGTATTTCAAGCTGGCGTGCGATATTCGTCTGATCGCCGACAACTGGACACCGATCAATTTCTCCGGCGTACTGGACGGAAACGGATATACGCTGAAGTTCATTCGGGATACCCAGAGCGACCAGGCAAATGTTGCTCTGTTTAAGATCAATTACGGAACGATCCGCAACCTGAATGTATATTGCAACATTTATCATAAATTTTATTCTCCGTCCACAAGCGGTAAAATGGGCGGCATTTGCATTACAAATATGGGAACCATTGCAAACTGCAATATAACCGGCTCGCTGGAGAGCAATATTTTCCACACAAGCTATCGGAATGCGTATGTTGGCGGCATCTGCGAGACCAACAGCGGAACGATCCGGGATTGCGGTGTGTATGCGGATATCCGCGGAAGCAGCAGCAGTTCCTATTGCGACAGCTTTGCTGCCGGCATCTGCATCACAAACGAAGCAGGCGCAACGGTTACGCGCTGCGTAGTTAAGGGCTACATTTTCACCAACGATGGCGGCGGCGGTATCGCAAAAACAAATGAAGGCACGATCTCGGAGTGCTGTGTTGCTTCGAGCTTGTCCCTGTATCGGACAGAAAGTGCTTTTGCAAAAGGTGGAACGATCGAGAACTGTATCAACTTTTCCTACCAAAGCGACGGTACGGCAATCGGCGCGGGGCACACAAACTGCATTCAGGCAGGTGGCTTTTGGTATGATGGCACAGCAGTTTCTGCCTCGGCAGTGAACTCTTTTGACATCGGTGACCAGGGTCTGGTATCCAGCGGCTATGGTCTTTTGATGGAAAATACCTATACGGAAGCCGACTTCCCGGGTCTTGACTTTGAAAATATCTGGTACATCACCGATTACGGTGTCCCCTATCTGCGGAACTTGAATTTACCGAAGCCCCAGAGCGTAACCATCGACTGCGAGGATAAGCTGTATGTGGGCGGAGAGACCCAGGCAGAAATGGAGATCTCTCCCTTGAATGCTGTGCTGTACTCCCTATCCGGCAGCTTTACAGAGGGAACGCATGAGCTTTCCTGGACAACCGGCACCGAAACGCCCATTCTGAATATCAGACCAACCTCTGCAGCAAACACACGGCTGGTGATCAGCGATGCGTCTGCCGGCATCCTTGGCTTCCGGAATTTCAATTTCATCCAGGGTGTGGAGGAAATTGTCGTCACAGGTCCTAACAGAATGGCTGTGGGGCAGTATATCCAGCTTTCCGCAGTCGCTTACCCGGAGAACGCGGAAAACAGAGAGGTCGTATTTGAAGAAAGCACACTTATGTCGGGTCGCCTGACGGTGTACAGTAACGGTCTTATCAAAGCAAATCGCCTGGGCGATGCCTATGTCCTTGTCAGTTCCGCAGACGGAAATGTAACGGTCCGATACGATATCGTCGTTGCAAATATTCCCACTTCAGTGACTCTCAGCGAAACCAGCGTTACTTTGTATCCCGGCGAAACACGCCGTCTGTCTGCAAGTGTTGCGCCGCAGGACGCGGATGACACCTCTTACAGATGGGAGTCCAGCGATCCCAATGTGGCCAGTGTGGACGAGAACGGTATAGTGACCTCTGTCGGTTACGGCACGGCAGTCATCAAAGCAATTTGCAACGACGGCGGTGCGTACGGTGAATGTACGGTAACGGTAGCCAAGCAACCGGATGACTTCATACTGACCGGACCGGATACGATCCTTGTGGGTCAGATTGCTACCTATAAGCTGGAAGCGCTTCCCAGTGATGCTGTCATCCGCGAAACGCATTGGCAGGTCGATAATGAAAGTGTTGCGCACATCGAACAAATCAATATGACCACTGTGCAGATCATGGGTATTGCCGGCGGTCAGACGCAGATCCAGCTCTACACGGGCGACCGTATGATGTATTTGGATCTCAATGTGATCCGCCATCCGGACTCTGTGGCTATTTCCGAAGAGGTAGTGTATCTGCAACCCGGTCAGCACAAGCAGCTTGGCGCCACGGTCAGCCCGGAGGATACAACAGACAAATCCGTAACCTGGGCATCGGGCGACGAAACGATCGCCTCGGTGTCGGAAAACGGCAAGATCACCGCCCATAAGGTGGGCGAGGTAATGATCACCTGCACAACCGCAGACGGACAAAAGACCGATCAGGTGCTTGTGCGGGTACAGATCCCTGCTTCTTCTTTGACAGTCGAGGAAACGGATATCACGATTTACACGGATGAGATCCGCAAGATCAATGCCATCGTCGGACCGGATGATGCCACCTACAAAAATGTTGTGCTGACTCCGAACAACAATTTGCTGGAGGTAGACCAGGAAGCTATGAGCATCCGTGGTCTGCAGGCAGGCACCTGCGTCCTGCAGGTCTCCACACCGGACGGATCGCTGACAGAACTGGTGTTTGTAACGATCCTGAAAGCAAACCACGTTTATGCGGATCCCATCTTCGTATGGAATGACGACTTTTCACAATGCACGGCTGAAAGGACCTGCGTAAATGCATGCCCTCACACCGAGACATTTGCCTGCACCGTTAGCAGCGCGCAGCAGTCAGCAACCTGCAAAAAAGAGGGTGCGATCGTTTACACGGCGTCCGCCTGGATCGATGGCGTATTCTGCAAAGATACCAAGACCATAACCATTCCGGTCGCCGATCACCGTTGGAAGGATGCCACCTGCACAGAGCCAAAGACCTGTACGGTTTGCGGAACAACGCAAGGCTCCGCCAAGGGACATAGCTACAACGCCTCCAACGAATGTGCTTGCGGTGCTAAAAAATTGGCGATCACCACCCAGCCCAAGACCCAAAAGGTGGCGGTTGGCAAGACGGTCAAGTACACCGTGAAGGCATCCGGCGATGGGCTGAAATACCAGTGGCAGAGCTCCTCCAACGGCAAGACGTGGAAGAATTGTTCCTCCAGCTCTGCGAAGAAGGCAACCTTCAGCTTTACCTCCAAGACCTCTCACAATGGCAACTATTACCGCTGTAAGATCACGGACAGCGAAGGAAATGTGATCTATACCAATGCTGTTCGGCTGTATGTCCTGGGCGTTACCAAGCAGCCTGCAACACAGAAGGTAGCAGCAGGAAAAACGGTCAAATTTACCGTGACCGCTACCGGTTCCGGCACGGTTTACCAGTGGCAGGTATCTACCGATGGCGGCAAGACCTGGAAGAATTGTTCCTCCAGCTCTGCGAAGAAGGCAACCTTCACCTTCACCGGCAAGACCAGCCACAGCGGCAATTACTACCGTTGCCGGATCAAGGATAACAGCGGCAACACGGTATACACCGATGCGGTGAAATTGTACGTACTGGGCATCACGGAGCAGCCGGTGAAAAAGACCGTTACCAAGGGCAAGACGGCAAAATTCACCGTGGAAGCCACCGGCGCAAGCAAGGTCTACCAGTGGCAGGTATCCACCGATGGCGGCAAGACCTGGAAGAACTGTTCCTCCAGTTCTGCAAAGAAAGCTACCTTCAGCTTC
>JAFQUA010000080.1 GCA_017408725.1 Oscillospiraceae bacterium | reverse complement strand
CATGCAAGTGTCCACCGACACATGGGTAGAAGAGGTATGATTGCCACCGGCAATCATGTATAATTTTGGTTTGCTGCGCTGGGCACCACTGCAGGACGATATATTGCCCTAGCCGCAAAAATTAGTAAAGCGAATGCAAGAGACCGCATCCTTATGGATGCGGTCATCTTAATCTTATGAAATTACATGTTTACAACATTAATTTTATCTCCGTTTATAAATCCATGGATGCTATTAACAGCAATGTCCAGAATTCTTTGACGTGCTTCTATAGGAGCCCATGCCATGTGGGGCGTAATGATGCAGTTTGGCGCGGTCAAGAGTGGGTTTTCCCGGGAAATAGGCTCGCTGGATACTACATCGACAGCAGCACAGCGGATCTTTTTTGTGCTAAGCGCATTAGCGACGTCCTTTTCATCCAAAAGGCCACCTCTAGCGGTGTTTAAGAGAATGACGCCGTCTTTCATTTTGTTGATGGTTTCCGCATTGATAATACCTTTGTTTTCGGGGAATAGAGGACAGTGCAGGGAAATAATATCAGATTTTTCGAGCAATTCATCCAGCGAGACATATTCGTCTCCGGTGCGGCGCGTACGATTGCATGCAAGTACATTCAGCCCAAACGCTTTCGCGATTCTACCTACGGCCTGGCCAATTGCTCCGTAGCCGATAATTCCCATTGTTTTTCCAGCAAGTTCCATCTGCGGCGTTTTCCAGTAGCAAAAATCCGAGCAGCTGGACCACTCACCGCTGTGAACGGAATCGCTGTGGATGCTGACATGATGGCATAGTTCGAGGAGTAGGGCAAAGGTGAATTGAGCTACTGAGTCTGTGCCGTAACCGGGTGCATTACACACTGGAATTCCACGCTTTGCAGCAGCTTCACAGTCTACAACATTATATCCCGTAGCGAGAATACATATCAGTTTGATAGAAGGACAGGCTTCCAGAATGCTATCAGTGATGTTTACCTTATTTAGAATAATAATTTCTGCATTTCCGATTCGTTCAATCGTTTCTGATTCACCCTCTGTACGGTCAAAGTAGCGGACAGTGCCAAATTGTTCAAAGCATTTCCATGACAGATCGCCATGATTTAGTGCGTGGCCGTCAAGAATTACAATTTCCATGGTGTTTCCTCCTGTTACTTGCATATTGGTTTGAAATTTGTTATGATAAGAAAAAATGCGGTGGAGATTATATGAAAATTATTTACGAGGATGCAGATATTATCGTATGTATTAAGCCTGCAAGAGTTTTGTCTACCGATGAACCCGGCGGTGTTCCTGATTTAATTCGAGAGACGATTGGAGAGAGCAGAGCGGATATTCGTACGGTTCATCGACTTGACCGAGTGGTCAGTGGCTTAATGGTATTGGCACGGAACGCAAAGTCCGCATCTGATCTGTCCAGACAGATTCGGGAAAATATATTTCAAAAGGAATACCTTGCGGTTGCGCACGGCAATCCGGATTCTGCCAATGGGACACTGCAGGATCTTTTAATTCGAGATAAGGCAAGGAAAATGACATTCGTTGCCCAGGACTCTCAAAAGGGTGCGCAGGAAGCGGCTCTGGATTATCGAGTTTTGTCATTAAAAGATGGACTGAGCAAGATCCGTATTCGGCTGCATACCGGCAGAACCCATCAGATTCGCGTGCAATTTGCAAGCAGGGGATGGCCATTGGTAGGGGAGCGGAAGTATGCACAGTTGAATGACTCCTGTGATATTGCGTTGTGGTCATATTATCTTGGGTTTTATCATCCTGCAAACGGAAAAAGGATGGAGTTTTCTGAAGAACCGCCCGCACAGTGGCCGTGGTCAGTATTTAATAGCATTATAACATAATCCTTTATGTTTGCAATGAGAGATTGGTGAGGAAAATGTTAAACTATCAATTTGTACAAAACACTTCTTGTGAATGTTTTCCGTGTCATAGGACAAATGACTTGGAAAATTTCAATTGTCTTTTCTGTTTTTGCCCGCTTTATGCATTGGGGGATCGTTGCGGTGGCAATTATGCGTATACAAATGAAGGAATTAAGGATTGCTCCGGCTGCATGATACCACACTGCAAGGGGAATTACGACAAGATTATGGAAAAAATGGAACTTGTACTGGAATTGGCAAAAAAGAAACTGGATTTGCCGGATTGACCTTGATTTTTTTCTGTTGGACTGGTATAATAAGCAAGATCATTATGGAGATGTACCCAAGCGGCTGAAGGGTGCGGATTCGAAATCCGCTAGGCGCCGATAGGCGTGCGGGGGTTCAAATCCCTCCATCTCCGCCAATAAGAAAGCCACCCCAACAGGGTGGCTTTCTTATTGGTTTGGAACGGGCTTTGAACCCATTAAATGCAACAGTTCGATAATTTACTGAATATTACACTTTTTCCAATGTAATATTGCGAATCTTGCAATTGCGACAAGAACATAGACAATGTTAAAATATACAAATGAAACATTCATCAATGCTGACGGTAGCTTCCTTCCTGTAACTTGGTAAGGGAAAGAAGTCTCTGGGTGATCTTCACTTTCGAGACCCTTATGAATTATATTCACGATTTGATGACTACTACCAAGAAATTGGTGGACATGATCAATTGTTCCAACATTGGTATCAATATGGTTTGCGGCAATATGCGGCATTTCCCTCAATTGCTGCCCCTGGAAGATGCGATGGACCTTTGCGGAGATAAACTGTTTTACACCCATTTGAAGAACTCTATGCCTATTGCTTCCGGCGATCGTGTGCGGTTCGCTCAGAAGTATCTTGAGTGTTATAAAGCAGTTGCAGCCTCTATCTAAGTTTTATGCAAAATGCCCTTGTCGAAAGACAAGGGCTTTTTTGTGGAAATGAATATTATTTTGACAATTCACGGATTACATTATGGCAGTTGAGGATCTTTTCCGCCAGATTTCCCTTTGAGAAATAGTAATGATTGGCAGCTTCAAAGCCAATGGCGGCATCGCGGTTCATGAGATTCAGCATTTTGTGAGTCAAAGCAAGTTCGTTTTCAGCGCTTTCTTTCATTGCGAGCTTGCTGCCTGCCTGGCGCGCACGGTAGAACCGGATCTGATTCAAACTGGAACGGAACTGGCAGTATGCGGCGTTTGCCATAATCCAAAGCTCGCTGCCATTATCTGTAAGCAGCGCAAGTCCTTCTTCCCATTTGCCGCAGAGCTTTGCAAACTGATTTTCAAAGATGTCCACGGGATAGACCTGACGCCACTTCTCCAGATCATCGTAAGCGTAGCAGGTCATAGTTGCTTCGTAACCGGTAGGGGTAAGATACAGCAAATTACTGACACCGGCATTTTGAGGGCCAAAGTAAAGAACGTGGATATGGAAGGGGAATTCCTGGAAGGCTTCGCTGAACAACTCGGTTGCTTTCTGCTCTGCGGGAGTCTCCAATGGCGCACCGGAGGCGGTTTCGAAATGCTCATAGAAATATTTGGCTGCGTGCTGGAGATTGTGGGAGGGGTAACCGCCCAGTGTCCAGCTAAGCATTAAGTTGGTGATACCCTGTTCTTTCAGTCTGCGGATGTGTTCTTCCACCAGCGGATAAACAGGCACTGCGGGCACTGTGGAGCATTCCCAAGTTGTATTTACCTGAATCTTGGCAGCGATCTCCAAGCCGCGATTCTTGGCAGCATTCCATTCGATCAAGGCCCGTTCGCCGGGGCCGACCTCGCTCATGGAATAGTCCTGTACTTCGGTGTCGATACCGCCCCGCTTGAAGGGGATTAGAGTTTCACTGTTACACATGAAGATGACATCCTGTGGCAGATGTTCGATGATCTCCAGATTGAAATCAGCCCAGGCCCAGCTCCATGCAATGACTTTAATATCGGGGCTGACTTTGTGTGCACCTTTTTCAATGCAGGCCATGACCTCACCGATGACCTCACCTACACTTCGCTTGCTGCAGCGGGGGCAGTTGCAGTTGTGAGGCTGTGAATGGGAATAGCAGTTTGTGAGATTTTCGGAACGGGTAATGGTGAAAATGCCGCCAATTTTCGGCACATTACGACAAACGAATTCCACACCGTCCGTCAGGTAGTTCTGCACTTCCTTTGTGGAGGTGCAGAGGCAGATATGGGTTTCGTCCCGCTCGTGTCCGCGGATATGAGGGTGCTTCTCGAAGAAAGCTGAGGGCATATTACGAGGCTCGTTTAGATAGAGGAATAGCTTGATTCCGTATTTCTCACAGCGTTCTGAGAATCGGCGGAATCGTTCCAGCCGTTGCTCATAGCCTTCGGAAAGGGAAGGCTCGAAGGGGTTCGGATACAGGGAATGGAGCGCGCCAGGGAACCAAAGAGCGTTGATGCCGACCTTCTGATAGGCTTCCAGCATCTCGTCCTGACAGAAGGTTTCGCTGTCAACATCCAGAGCGTTTTGATATAGACCGGAAAAACCGTATACCAACCGGGTACCGAAGTTTTCTTCACCGGAAAAACGCAGGGGCTCCATGTTGTATTTGAAATCAAAGGGTTCTATACCGGAGGTGTCCACGGTTTGCATAATGCTGCGGATGACCTCGGTCTGTACTGCTTCTTTCTGCGTCAGTTCTCTCCACACGACGGGGACACAAACGGGTTTGTCCTTCAGCTTGATATCCAGAAAGTCCTCTTCCCGCAGAATACGTGCAAGGGTTGGAGCATCCATATCCAGCAGGATCAGTAGCTGCTCGTAAGGCAGAATGTGCCACAGACTGCGAATAATGGTAATATAGCCCTTTTTCAGCCAGATGTCTGTTGTGCAGGGACGCATGAGCCCCATGTCCTGCGCGGCTTTTAATACGTTCTCCTCGGTAGTCCCCAGCACTGCAGCAATTTTTGCAACTGGCACATACTCATAAGCGCGGAAGATAAATGCCTGATGCAGGGTAGGGAAGTGGGGGAAGCAAATTGCTTCTTTGCCAAGCTTCGGTAACGCAAATTCCATAATGATACCTCCGTTAATTTGTTTAATTCTTGCTGTGTTCGCTTGTGATAAGTACACTTCGCATATTCCATGATTAAATCATAACATACTTGAGATGGATATCAATAGTAAATTTGACTTTTTTTTAGTAATATAGTAACCTGCTTTGGATCGATAAGTTGACACTTACAGCCGGTAATAATAAAATGCGGAATATAAACAGATCAGACGATAGAAGGGGGGCAAAACTGATGGACTTTTCTGCATTGCAGAGTTTTATGGATCACATGACACAAAACCGAACACCTGGAAATGCAATTGAGGTGTATCTAAGCGGAGTATCGGTATTTCGTTATGCCAGCGGTTACTCGGATTTAGAAAATAAGATCCCGATCACGGGAGAGGAAATGTTCAATATCTATTCCTGTTCCAAAGTTGCGACAGTAACAGCTGGTGCACAGCTTCTGGAGCGGAGAGAATTCCTCTTGAAAGATCCTCTGTATGAGTATATACCGGAATTTAAGGAAATGTATATTAAGTCTAATAGCGGAGCTCTGAAAAAAGCCAAGAATCTCATTACCATTGGCGACCTGTTTTCTATGACTGCCGGTTTTACCTATAACACAAAAACGGAAGGCTTCCGGAAAGCTAGCGTGCTGACTGATGGGAAAATGGATACTGTACAGACCATTCGCTGCATGGCATCAGATCCGCTGAGTTTTGAACCCGGAACCCACTGGCAGTACAGTTTGTGTCACGATGTGCTGGCAGCGGTGATCAGCGTTATTTCCGGGAAGAAATTCCGGGATTATATGATAGAGAATTATTTTGATCCTCTGGGGATGAAGGATACGGTATATCACCATACGGAGCAGACTCTTGCAAGAACCGCACAGCAGTACCGATTCATTACGAATGATGGAGAGGATCAGGATCTAGTGGAAGCGCAAATCAAAGGAACCGCTACCGCAGGATATTTTGGAAATGAAGGGAAAAGCGTTTCCTTTATTTTGGGTGAAGAATATGACAGTGGTGGGGCAGGTATTATTACCACCGTTTCGGATTATGCCAAACTGGCTGCTGCCTTGGGAAGAGGCGGAGTAGGGATCGGCGGTGAGCGGATTCTTTCGCCATATACAGTGAATTTGCTGCGGATTAATCGGCTTGGTGCGGAGCAGCTCCGTGATTTTAACTGGTCACAGCTTGCCGGCTGTGGTTATGGTCTGGGTGTTCGTACGCATATTGACCCGGCTAAGTCAGGTCTCATCTGTAATTTGGGTGAGTTCGGTTGGTGCGGTGCTGCAGGCTCCTCCGAAATCGTTGATCCGGATATTGGACTTGGTGTATTCTATGCACAGCACTGCTTGAACCCGAGAGAGGAGTACTATCTGCCCAGACTTCGCAATCTGGTATATGCTTGCCTGTAATCAAAGGCCGCCTTTGGGCGGCCTTTTCATATTTTTATCAGGTAAGTGCCATACTAATATCGGTGATGAAAATGAAATCAATTTGGATGGATACGGTAAGCCTTCCGGCATTCGACCGGCAGAAGGGCGATATCAAAACAGATGTATTGATAGTTGGCGGTGGTATGGCAGGTCTTTTATGCGGGCATTATTTGCAGCAAGCGGGTGTGGATTACAGATTGATCGAAGCCAATACGATTTGCAGTGGTGTGACCGGCAGCACCACGGCGAAAATTACTTCGCAGCACGGCTTGATGTATGATAAATTGCTCCGGCGCTTTGGCGCAGAAAAGGCAAGGCTGTATTATGAAGCCAACGAAAGAGCGCTGGAACGCTATCGTGGTATTTGCAGGGATATGGACTGCGATTTTGAGGAGAAAGATTCCTATGTGTATGCCTGCGATGATTTCCGAAGGCTGGACAGGGAATTGGCTGCATTGGAGAAAATCGGTGTCGCTGCGGATTTTACAGCGAAGCTGCCGCTGCCGGTTTCTGCCGTCGGCGCAATCCGGTTTCCACGGCAAGCCCAATTTCACCCGCTGAAATTTGCTGCGGCGTTGGCAAAAGACAAGCAGATATTCGAAAATACCCGTGCCATCAGCTATGAAGGCGATGGCGTCATTTGTACGAATCACGGAAAGATCCATGCAGGGAAAATTATCGTTACCACCCATTTTCCGCTGTTCAACAAGCACGGGCTGTACTTTATGAAGCTGTATCAGCATCGCTCTTATGTATTGGGGTTGGAAAATGGACCGGATGTGGACGGAATGTATGTGGACGAGAGTAAAACGGGATTATCCTTTCGTAATTACGGAAAATATTTGTTACTTGGGGGTGGAAGCCACCGAACCGGGAAGCAGGGAGGAAATTGGGAGGAACTACAGGCCTTTGCACGAAAGCACTATCCGGATAGCAAGGTGCAATACCGATGGGCGACTCAGGATTGCATGTCTTTGGACGATGTACCGTATATTGGACAATATTCACAGAAAATACCCGATATTTTTGTGGGCTCCGGTTTTAATAAATGGGGTATGACTGGCGCAATGACCGCGGCGATGATACTGTCTGATCAGATTCTTGGGCGGGAAAATGAATATGAAGGGGTATTTTTACCTTCGCGAAGCGTACTTCGCCCGCAGCTGCTTTGTAATGTTTTGGAGTCGTCTGCAAATTTGCTGATGCCAACGAAACCTCGATGCCCTCATATGGGCTGCGCACTAAAATGGAACAAGCAGGAGCGCAGCTGGGATTGCCCATGTCACGGTTCTCGATTTGATGGGCAGGGCAGGTTGCTTCAAAATCCTGCAAACGATGATTTGAAATGAGGCACAGATACGGCAGTAAGGACTTGATTTTTCCCGAAAATAGAGTACAATGAGAGAAACCTTCTATCGGGAGCTGAGTGTTTATGAACAAGACCTATATTCCTGCCGGTTATCGTCCCGTTTTGGATGCCTATGATACCCAACGGGCGATCGCGTATATCAAGCAGACATTTCAGGAGGAGTTTTCTTCTGCGCTGAATCTCAAGCGAGTGTCTGCACCGCTCTTTGTTACACAGGAATCCGGTTTGAACGATAACTTGAACGGTTATGAGCGTCCGGTGGCTTTTGATGTACCGGCCGTAGGTGCGGATGCGCAGGTTGTTCATTCCCTGGCGAAATGGAAGCGTCTGGCACTGAAGCGCTATGGTTTTAGCGTCGGCAACGGTCTGTACACGGACATGAACGCCATCCGCAGAGATGAGGAACTGGACAATATCCACTCCATTTATGTGGACCAGTGGGACTGGGAGAAGGTCATTACAAAGGAAAACCGGAATCTTGAATATTTGAAGCTGATCGTCCGGGCTATTGTAAACGCAATCTGTAATACCAATGACCGGCTGCACGTCCGTTATCCCCAGCTGCACACTGAGCTAAGCCGGGATGTGTCCTTTATCACGACTCAGGAACTGGAAGATTTATATCCGGATATGACTGGTTCGGAACGGGAGAAGGCATATCTTAAGGAGCATCCCACTGCCTGCATTATGCAGATTGGAGGAAAGCTGCGCTCCGGTAAACCCCATGACGGTCGTGCGCCTGACTATGATGACTGGAGCTTGAACTGCGATATCTTTTTCTGGGATGCTATTTTGGGCAGAGCCTTGGAGATCTCGTCCATGGGTATTCGCGTGGATGCTGAATCGCTGGATCGTCAACTACGTATTTCGGGCTGTGACGATCGCCGTGAACTGCCCTTCCATAAAATGCTGCTGAACCATGAACTGCCGCTGACCATCGGTGGCGGTATCGGTCAGAGCCGGCTGAGTATGCTGATGATGGGCTGCGCCCATATCGGTGAGGTCCAGTCCAGCATCTGGGATCATCAGACTGTTACGCTTTGTGAAGAAGCAGGAATCCCCCTGCTGTAACAAGTCGAAACCTCCGGTACACTGCATTTGCCAAGTAAAGTAGACACTGAAAAATACCATGGCTTTAGATGCCCAGTTCGGTTTGTGCTGAACTGGGCTTTTATAACCCAGAGTGGCCGCAGAGCTCTCATAATTATAGTAATGAACATACTCGTCAAGAAGCTTGGCAGTTGCCAGACCGCAGTCAAGGAACTGTAGAGGGAACCATGGTCGGTATGCAAGGCTGTTTGGGGTGTCTGCTCCTCATTTTTCTTACCTGCAAGCAGCTTCAGCTTCTCCAGGTAATAGTAATACGGCTTTGTACTACCTCGAATCGGCGTGGTTTAGTGGTCAAGGATCTCGTTGTTAAAAGTGTCTACAAGAAGTGTCCATTCCCAGCTCCGCCCATTATTTCAGCATAAAGATAAAGGTAGATAACATGGTGGTTTTCCATGTGTCTACCTTTATCTTACAACTTCACAGAACCGGAGGTTTTGATGTGTTGAAATATCACTCGTGAGGTGAAAAGTTTGACCAGTGTATAAGAAAAAGTGAAATTCTATTGTCGAAGAGATATTGCTATTTTTTACAAGTTGTTGTACAATGTAAAAGGTCGAGTATACCTCGGCGAGGTTATTTTGATTGGAGAGGATTTTTGTGATCTCTTGTACTGAATTTATTCCTGCATACAGCGAGCTTTTTACCTATCTGGATGACAACTACGGTAAAGCAGAAGTGGAACGCTTTTGGACCTATTTGTTTGAGCCTACAGGAAAGGGCATTCCGCTGATCAATTTTGCGAAAAAGGACGGCCTTCGTGGCTGCTGGAACTACTGGATCGGTACATTAACAGAAGAGGCTGCCGATACGCTTCGTTATTTTAATGAAGAAAAGGGTTGGATTGCCAGCGAAATGCGTTACTGTCCTTCCAAGGGCCGGCTGCTGAAGCTGGAGGAAGAGATTGGCCTGAAGCCTTACTACGACTACTGCGGTCACTGTGATTATTACCGGGCATCTTTGGAAAAGGTAGGACTGTGTTCTCTTCGTATCCATACCCATGTGCATGAGGCTAAGTGCTCCGGTGTCATTTACGATCCGAAGAAGTTTAAGGGTATTTGCGTTGTTGATGAGAATACAGAAGTGCTGGACATTAAGCCCGGTGACCATGAATATTTCCATCCCGATTTTCATAGCAGCTTGAATATGGGTGTTCATTTCATTGCCAGAGAACACGGATTGGAAGCACTGAAGGAGCATTTGGAGCTGTATACAAAGCATGTTTATGTAAAGACCATAGAGGCCATGAAAAATGATCCGCTGGCTGCAATTGCCGACCGCATCGCGGAAACCTACCGGTTGGAAAAGGCAGAAGATGCGCTGGAAATGGTCAATGACGGCAATAAGCTGTCTGTAAAAATCGCCTATTGTCCCGCTGTAAAGCACCTCCGCAAGACCGGAAGAGATGTCACTCCTTGGTTCCGTTATACTACGGAAACGGTTATGCAGACGCTGGCTGACATTGGCGGCCTGCAGTTTACCATGGAGTCCTATGATGACGAAACCGGTGCTGCTGCGTATTCCTTTGTTCGGTGAGGTAAGGTACATATGAATACAGTAAAAGCTGGCTTCAGTAAAATCAATATTACTCCCATGATGGGAATTGCCGTGCAGGGCTACTTCAAGCCCCGTTATGCGGAGGGCGTGCTGGACGATTTGTATGTCCGTGCGCTGGCACTTCAGTGCGGCGAAACAAAAGCGGTAGTGCTGAGCTTGGATCACTGCGGTGTTGTGCAGGCTCTTACCGATGAGTTCCGTAAATGCGTTGCAGAGGCTACCGGAATTTCCGCGGATGCTGTATTTATCTCTGCATCCCATACCCATACCGGTCCTATGCTCACGGCAGCGCTTGACGATCCGCTGCAAATGGAATATTTCTGTACGGTTTGCCATAAAGTTGCAGATGCGGCGATGCTGGCATTGCAGGATATGAAGCCTGCCAGAATGGGTTGGGGCGTGGGCGAAGCACCCAATATTGCTTTCGTGCGCCGCTTCCGTATGAAGGACGGCTCTGTTCGCACCAATCCCGGCGTGGACAATCCTGAGATTCTTCATCCAATCGGTGATGTGGACGAGCGTGTGACGGTTCTGCGTTTTGACCAGGAGGCAGGAAAGAGCCTTGTGCTGATTCATTTTTCCAACCATCCGGACACTGTTGGCGGCAGCATGATCTCTGCTGACTGGCCGGGCTTCGCATGTAAAACCGTGGAGCAGGCCATTGACAATACCGCTTGCCTGTTCTTCAATGGAACCATGGGCGATGTAAACCATGTTAATGTTCATCCCAGCGGTGGATATTTGAACGATATGTTCATGGACTTTGACGATGTAGCCCGTGGCTATGGTCATACCCGTTATATGGGCCGTGTTGTAGCTGCCGGTGTGCTGCAGGCTTTTGATAAGGTGCAATATGTGGATGTCGAGGATCTTCGGTTTGCCCAGAAGGTGATTCACGTGCCCGCTAACGTGCCTACAGCAGAGGAAATGCCGGAAGCCAGATACATATGCAAGCTTCATGAAGAGGGAAGAGATGCGGATCTCCCTTATACCGGCATGCAGTTGACTTCCAAGGTGTCCGCTGCGCTGCGCATGCTTCGCCTGGAGCATGGTCCGGAAGTGTTTGACATGCGCCTCAGTGCCATCACACTTGGCGGTGTTGCGCTGCTTGGTATCCCCGGACAGCCGTTTAATGCTACCGGCCGCAGTATCAAGGAACTGGAGGGCTGGGATCTTGTGATTCCTTGTTCACAGACCAATGGTGCGGAAGGCTATTATCCTACGCAGGATGCCTATGATGAAGGTGGATATGAAGCCGGAAGTTCTCCCTTTAAAGCTGGTGTCGCTGAGTTTATTGTAAACGAAGCAAAGCAACTTCTGGACAGCCTGAAATAAGATGAGGTGCTTCATCAGATGTATATAAATGGGGATATTGTATGAACACCTTGAAAGCAGGTTTTGCCCGTGTAAATGTTACACCCATGATGGGCATTAAGATGCGTGGCTATTTTAAGCCGCGTTATGTTGAAGGTGTTTTGGATGATCTGGAGATTAATGCTTTGGCGTTGCCTGCGGCGAGACAAAGGCTGTTCTGATGTCTATTGACAACTGCGGCATAACGGAAAAGATTATGGACGGCTACCGCAAGCATGTTTCTGAGCACACCGGTATTCCTTTTGACGGTATTTTCATTTCCTCTACCCATACGCATACCGGCCCCGGTCCCTCTCTGGAAGGCGACAGTGAGGACGGTTCTCTGGAAAAAGAGTATGAGCGCCAGCTGTACCATAAGTTCGCGGACGCAGCGGTTCTTGCTTTGCAGGATCTGAAGCCCGCAAGAATGGGCTGGGGCGTCGGTGAGGCGCACAACATTGCGTTTGTCCGTCGTTTCCGCATGAAGGACGGCAGTGTTAAGACCAATCCCGGCGTTGATAATCCTGATATCGTGGCTCCTATCGGCGATGTGGATGAGCGCGTCAATGTTCTGCGCTTTGATCAGGAAGGCGGCGCAAGTCTGGTGCTGGTCAACTTCGGCGATCATCCCGACGTTGTCGGCGGCAGCCTGATTTCTGCAGACTGGCCCGGATTCCTGCGTAAGACTGTTGAGCAGACTCTGGACAACACCAAGTGCGTTTTCTTCAACGGCGCTCAGGGTGATGTAAACCATGTCAATGTCCATCCCAGAGGCGGTTACCTCAATGATATGTTCATGGACTTTGATGATGTTGCCCGCGGCTACGGTCATGCCCGTTACATGGGCCGTGTGGTTGCAGCCGGTGTTCTGCAGGTCTTTGATAAGGTCAAGTATGAAGAAGTGGATTCCCTGCGCTTCCTGCAGAAGAACATTGAAGTTCCTTCCAACAAGGCCGATCCCAAGGATTTGCCCGAAGCTCACAGAATCAATGATCTGCACGTTACCGGCAAGGATCATGAGATCCCTTACACCGGCATGATGCTGACCACAGTTGTGGCAGAAGCCGGCCGTATGGTCCGCCTTGAAAACGGCCCTGATACCTTCAGAATGCCTTTGACCGGCGTTGCCATCGGCAATGTCGCGCTGATCGGTGTTCCCGGCGAACCCTTTACCGGTATCGGCCGTGGTCTGAAGGAAGCCGAAGGCTGGGATCTGGTTCTGCCTTGCTGCCTGACCAATGGTGACGCAGGCTATTTCCCCATGATGGACGCCTATGATGAGGGCGGCTATGAGGCAAGAAGCTCTTCCTTCAAGGCAGGCGTTGCGGAACTGATCGTTGCCGAGGGCAAGGAACTGCTGAAAACTCTGAAATAATGAGGTGAAGATAATGACGGCAATTATCAATGCTACACTGGTTATGCGGGATCATCTGATTCCGGATGCGGTGCTGCTGATAGAAAATGGAATGATCAAGGATTTTGGTGAAGCCCGTAAATTGGCGGTCCCTGAAGGCTGTGATGTGTTCGATGCTCAGGGCCTTTTCGTAGGCCCCGGTCTTGTGGACATTCACAATCATGCCGGTGGCGGTCATTGGTTCTACGACGAGCCTATTGAGGCTGCCCAGTTCAATCTGGCCCACGGTACAACTACCATTCTTGCCTGCCTGTACTTTAATATGAACAGCCAGCAGCTGGTGGAGCAGGCTGAGTGTGTGAAGGAAGCTATGCAGAAACCGGAGGGAGCGAACATTGCCGGTTTCTATATGGAATGTCCCTACATGAATCCTAAGTTTGGCGCAGACCGTGAGAATAATCCCTGGAAGGGACCCATTGATCCAAAAGAATACCAGCCGGTTATCGATGCCGTCGGTACCGATGCCAAGGTCTGGGTTCTGGCACCTGAGCGGGAGAATATTCTGCAGTTCGTTCTGGATGCCAGAAAGAACAATCCCACTGTCAAATTCTCTGTGGGTCACAGCGAAGCATCTCCCCAGCAGATTGAGGCGCTGATGCCCTATGGTCTGTGTATCGGCACGCATCACACCAATGCTACCGGTGACCGCATTTTCTATCCTGAGGTGCGCGGCGTATGCGTGGATGAGACGGTGAATTATAACCGCGAGATCTATGCGGAGCTGATTTGTGACAGCCGCGGTATCCATGTGGATCCGTATATGCTGCGTTTGGTTCGTAAAATCAAGGGTGAGGACCGGATTATTTTGATCTCGGATGCCTGCGTCTTTGACGGACCGGTTCCGCCAGGATATGATGGTGTTACTGACATCCTCTTTGATCACGCAGGTGAGATCGCCGGATCCAAGCTCAGTTTGGAGGTTGCCTGCCGGAATATGATGAAGCACACCGGTGCTTCCATCGTGGATGTGTTCCGCTATGCTTCTTATAATCCCAGCCGTGCCATCGGTCTTCTGGACCGGGGTGAGATCGCGGTTGGAAAGCGGGCTGACCTTGTGATTGCAGATCACTGGATGAATGTAAAGAATGTTATTTTGGAAGGTGAGCTGCGGGTATAACAGATCCCGCAGCACAGTAAAAACCCGACCGCATAGCGGTCGGGTTTTTGCGTATGTTCCTATCAGCCGAAACGAACCATACCAAATTCAGCAGGTGTATGGAAAACACTTCTGCCTTTTCTGGTGATGGGATTCCATGCGATGTAATGGGGCTTGGAAGTCATGTCGGCGCACTTGTAGAAATTTGCCCGCATAGTTTTGCCGGGTGTCGCTTCAAATGTGGGGAAGAAACGGCGAATAAATGAGTAGGGGACTCGGTAGAAGATTTCCCAGCCGTCGTCTGTACGGTTTGCGATGGGCTGGAAAACAAACTGGGTGCCGTTATTGGATTCTTCCTCGGGTATCAACCGAGTAAGATCTTCCACATTACTACCAATTCCCAGATACTGGCAGGTGTTGGGATTGAATTCGATATTAAAGTAGCGCATATCCCCTTCCATGGGGCAGAAGAAAAATTCCAAACAGCTGTCCCTACAGGGGGAACCGATAGGACCTTCTTCAACAGCGCGGATTTCTGATTCTACTGCGGTTAAATGCAGGTAGAGTGCCTCAGTGTCGTAACAGATCTGAGCTGTTGCCTTAACATCGGTTTCTTTGGTCTTGACCAGTGTGTCGATGGAAATAACAGGGATCTGTGACCAATTGATTTGACCGGAAACAGGGGTGATGATTGCTTTTTTCATATGAAACATCCTTTCAAATGGTTCTTAAATGGCGGTGATTAGCGGCAGTTGATAGACCCAATTAAAATCTTCCTTTTTGAGATACCCTGCAAACAGTTCAGATATGGCCCCCAACGGAAGCTGATCTTGTAGATTTGCAGATACAACGATGTGATCCTCACGGATCCGGGATTTTGGAGACAGATTCTCTGTGATGGCGGTTTTTAACTGGACAAGAAAATAGTTACCAAGGGAAAGCATATGACTGTAAAGAACCACCATTTCGGGGTTTAAAAGCATAACGGTATTCGCAATGGCGATACCTAAATGCTCAGCAGCCTGCTTGATGTAATGCCGGCACAGAAGATCACCGGCTTCCGACGCGGCACAGATATCTTCAACTGTTAAATTGTTGGGATCTGCATACTCCCGCAAAAGAGAATAGATCCTGCTGTCCAGCGCGCCGGAGATTTTGCGGATCAAAACAGGGAGAGAGTAGGAGTGCTCCACACACCCCGGTTTGCCGCAATAACATAGATCGGCTTCGTTACTGGTTCTGTCTAATACGATGTGGCCCAGTTCGCCGGCGTATGCATTTGCGCCGATAACCGACTTTCCGTTACAGCAAATAGAGCAACCGATTCCGTTGCTGAGTTCAACGCAGATAAAATCACGAACACCTTTGGCGGAACCAAAGCTTTGCTCTACAAGGGTGGCAAGAGCAATGTCGTGGAACATTTCGATAGGAATGGTGTATTTTTCCCGCAAAAAAGGAAGCAAAGCATCCTGAATCCAATCCCACAGCTGGCGGAATGCCGGGTCGATTGTAACGATGGGATAGCCGGCGGGGTCATTGCTGGGCGTGCAGATGCCCACACCAATAATGCAGCGGTCAGCATATCGTTCCAGTGAGGATTGAATTAAATCGGTAACACAGTTGCAGAGACTGGAACGGGAAGCGTTTGCGGAAAAATCTGCAGTATCTTTGCTAAGAACCGTGCCATCAAACTGTGCGGTGATGCAGGTGACTTCCGTTGCGGAGAAGGAAATGCTGATGGCGCACAGGTAGTCCGAATTGAGTTTTAAAAGTGTGCGTTTTCTGCCGTGACCGGCAGAGTAGGAGCCTGTCTCCACCAAGATGATTCACAATGTTCATGATCAGATAGCGCTTGTGATCGTTGTAGTTGTTAATCATATCTATCATTCCTGTTTGATATTTTGATATAATTAATTATATCATATACTTTACGGAAGGTCAATTGATTTAGCTTTATGAATATATATTAATTCGATGTTTAGAGCCAGGATTAGAAAGGTTTTTGTAATGCGAAGTGTATGTACGGGGTGGTTAATTTGCGTAAAAATATTATGTTATAAGTTGTTGACATTAATAGATTTAATGCTATAATCGATTGATCACTACAATTTAAGGAATGTGTTAGTTGCAATCTATATTTTAATCCAATAGTTTAATAACGTAAAGCAATGTGAAAAGTCGTGCACTCGTGCTTGCAATTATTAATGCGGAATTAATTATGCGTGACCACCTTATCCCAGAGGGATACATATTGATTGAAAATGGAATCATTCAGGACTATGGTGAGATGTTCAAGGCTGGTAGTTTTGAAGGTTATGAGATCATAGGTGCCAAGGGTGCTTATGTTGGTCCGGGGCTTGTGGATATTCATGTTCATGCGGGAGATGACCGTGAATTTTATGTGGACCCCATCCATGCGGCAAAATTTATGCTTCAGCAGGGTGCAACCACCATTCTGCCCACTCTCTCTTTCGGCTTGGATCACGAGAGTTTGATCAATGCCATTGACATTGTTCGACAGGCTAAGGATCTGCCCGGCGGTGAAAGTATATCCGGAATTTATATGGAGGGTCCTTATCTCAATCCCAAATATGGTACAGGCCGTGACCGCATCTCCTTTAAGGGTGCGGCTAAGCGGGAGGAATACCAGGAGATCATCAGCCGTTGTGGAAATGATGTACGCGTGTGGGCAGTTGCTCCGGAGCGGGAGAACATTGAACAATTTATGCGGGATGCCAAAACGGCAAATCCCAACGTGGTGTTTGCGGTTGCCCACAGTGAAGCGACACCTCAGCAGGTGGAGGAACTAGAGGAGAGATTGAGCGAGGTCTGCGAGCTGACTTGATCATTGTGGGCGGTAAGATCAATGTCAAGACCGCTATTCTACAGGGAAAAGTGGTTGTTGAGAACGAATGATTGCATCTCTGGCGTTTCAGGAGAGTGTGGTTAAGGTACTGACCAAATCCCCGTTTTTCAATTGGGAAACGGGGATTTTGCTCATTCTGTGCAGAAACACAGGAATAGTTACGAAATGACGGGAATTTTTTCTGATTTGTGCATTGACTTACATTCGCGGAAGTGGTAAACTGTAGGAAATATTCGTAACACGATGATGAAAACCAGTACATACCAAATCGCATTCCCAGAGAGCTGCCGGTTGGTGCGAGGCAGTGAAAGCGATGGCATGGAATTCCTTTCGGAGTGGCTTTGCTGAAATTGCAGTAGGCGAAGACGGGAAGAGCCCGATATAGCTTGCGGATCTAGCTGGATCCCATGAGGCTGCGTATGCGGTAAACTGAGGTGGTACCACAGGAATTTCTTGTCCTCTGCTGTTTTGGCAGAGGATTTTTTCATTACTTTTTAAAAGGTGAGAGAAATGGTTATTACTGATTTTTTGGAAAGAAATGCACGACTTTACGGACAGGAAAGCTGCCTTGTAGAAATCAACCCCTCCGAGGAGCGGGACAAGGCTGCTACTTGGTGGGACTTTAATTTGATCGAAAGTGCCAGTCAGGATGCGCCCTACCGTCGTGAAATGACATGGAAGGATTTTGACCGCCGGGCAAATCGGTTCGCAAACCTTTTGCTGAGCCGTGGACTCAAAAAGGGAACCAAGGTTGCCATTTTGCTGATGAACTGCATCGAGTGGCTGCCCATCTATTTTGGTATTCTGAAGTCCGGCTGCGTTGCCGTGCCTATGAACTTCCGTTACAGCAGCGATGAGATCCAATACTGTCTGGATCTTGCGGATGTGGAAGTTCTGGTATTTGGTCCGGAATTTGTCAGCCGTATTGACGCCATTGAAAAGGACATTCCTGCTGTGAAGATGCTGTTCTATGTGGGCAGCAACGGACCTCAGTATTCCGAGGATTGTATGTCCTTGCTTCGCTTCTGCTCTTCCAGCGCGCCTCCTGTTGCGCTGACGGAGACCGATGACGCGGCAATCTATTTTTCCTCCGGTACCACCGGTTTCCCCAAGGCGATCCTACATAATCATTTGGCTCTTGTCCACTCCTGTATGACAGAGCAAAATCACCACTCGCAGATCAGAAATGATGTATTTCTGTGCATTCCGCCCCTGTATCACACCGGCGCAAAGATGCACTGGTTTGGTTCTCTGCTTGCCGGTTCCAAAGCGGTTCTTCTGCGGGGCGTAAAGCCCGAGTGGATCCTCCGTGCGGTAACAGAAGAGCGCTGCACCATCGTCTGGCTGCTGGTGCCCTGGGCACAGGATCTACTGGATGCCATCGACGATCACCGTGTAGATTTGAGCAAATACCGTCTGGATCAGTGGCGGCTGATGCATATCGGAGCACAGCCTGTTCCTCCCAGTTTGATCCATCGCTGGATGAAGATTTTCCCCCATCACCAGTACGATACTAACTACGGCCTTTCCGAGTCCATCGGTCCCGGTTGCGTCCATCTGGGCGTTGAAAATGTACACAAAGTCGGTGCTATCGGTAAGCCCGGTTATGGCTGGGAGACAAAGATCGTGGACGAGCGCGGCGTGGAAGTGGAAAAGGGCGATGTTGGCGAACTGATCGTTAAGGGCAACGGCGTTATGCAGTGCTACTACAAGAACCCCGATGCAACTGCTGAAGTTCTGAAGGACGGCTGGCTGTTCACAGGTGATATGGCCCGTGAGGATGAGGACGGTTTCATCTATCTGGTTGACCGCAAAAAAGATGTTGTCATCTCCGGCGGCGAAAATCTGTATCCCGTGCAGATCGAAGATTTCCTGCGCTCCTTCCATAAGATTAAGGACGTGGCCGTTATCGGTCTTCCCGATGCCCGTTTGGGTGAAATTGCCGCAGCAATTATCGAGATCAAAGAAGGGGAGACCTGCACCGAAGCGGAAATCGACGAATTCTGCAAGGCGATGCCCCGCTATAAGCGCCCCCGGAAGATCTTCTTTGATAAGGTTCCCCGGAACCCCACCGGCAAGATCGAAAAGCCGGTGCTCCGGGAAAAGTATTGCCACGGTCGCTTGGTGGAGGTGCAGATCACGGGCTGATTTGATAGCATAGATACGTAAGAAAGAAGGCTTCTTTTATGGATATGGTTATTAAGGTCGGAATGCTTTTGGTATTCTTCGGCATTATGATCGGTGTCGGTTTGTATTGCCGTAAGCATTCCACAGATGTGGACGGCTTCGTTCTGGGCGGCAGAAGTGTTGGTCCTTGGCTGACTGCTTTTGCTTATGGAACTTCCTATTTTTCTGCTGTTGTGTTCGTCGGCTATGCCGGCCAGTTTGGCTGGAAGTACGGCATAGCCGCCACATGGGCAGGCATCGGCAACGCGCTGATCGGTTCTCTGCTGGCTTGGGCTGTGCTTGGTCGCCGTACCAGAGTTATGTCCCAGCATCTGGACAGTGCCACCATGCCCCAGTTTTTTGAGTCCCGCTTTGACAGCAAGGCGCTGAAGCTGGCGGCCTCCGTGATCATCTTTGTTTTCTTGATTCCTTATACCGCATCTCTATATAACGGTCTCAGCCGCCTATTCGGCATGGCCTTTGACATTGATTATTCCGTTTGTGTCATCGTTATGGCGGTTCTGACTGCGGTTTATGTTATTGCAGGCGGTTATATGGCTACCGCAATCAACGATTTTATTCAAGGAATCGTTATGCTGGTGGGTATTGTTGCTGTGATTGCTGCTGTACTGAACAACCAGGGCGGTCTGATGGAAGCACTGAAGGGTCTGGGAGAAGTTTCTGATCCCACTGCTTCCGATATTCCCGGCGTATTCAACTCATTCCTTGGTCCTGATCCTACAGGCCTGCTGGGCGTGGTGATCCTTACTAGCCTGGGTACATGGGGTCTTCCCCAGATGATACAGAAGTTCTATGCCATCAAGAGCGAGAAGGCCATCAATAAGGGCATGATCATTTCCACCGTTTTTGCTATGGTGGTAGCAGGCGGCTGTTATTTCCTGGGTGGTTTCGGACGGCTGTTTTCCGATAAGATCGACATCACGTCCGGCGGCTATGATTCCATCATTCCCACCATGCTGCAGGATCTGTCGCCCTTGCTCATTGCTGTGGTGATCGTTTTGGTTTTGTCTGCTTCTATGTCGACCCTCTCCGGTTTGGTGCTCACCTCATCCTCAACCCTGACGCTGGATTTCATTAAGGGCACGGTAGTAAAAGACTTAAGCCAGAAAAAGCAGCTTTTGATCATCCGCATTTTGATCGCGGTGTTTATCTCCATCTCTGTGGTGATTGCCATCATCCAGTATAATTCCAACCTTTCCTTCATTGCCCAGCTCATGGGCATCAGTTGGGGTGCGCTGGCAGGTGCTTTTCTGTCACCTTTCCTCTACGGCCTCTACTGGAAGCGGACAACAAGCGCCTCTGTCTGGGCAAGCTTCGGCTTCTCTGTTGCGGTGATGACAGCCAATATTATCGTGCCGTCCGCATTTCCCACAATTATCCAATCTCCCATCGATTGCGGCGTATTCTGTATGTTTGCCGGACTTTTAATCGTGCCGACGGTAAGTCTTGTGTCCAAGCCACCGAAGAAAGAGTATGTGGACGGAGTCTTCTCCTGCTACGATAAAAAAGTTGTGGTATCTGTCACCGATGCCATTGGCGAACCCATTAACAAGGAGGATGTATAATGAAACAGTTGATTCTGGGCAATGAAGCCGTTGCCCGTGGACTATATGAAGCAGGATGCAGCTTTGTATCCAGCTATCCCGGTACCCCCAGTACCGAAATTACCGAAGCCATTGCAAAGTATCCTGAAGTCTATGCGGAGTGGGCACCCAATGAAAAGGTTGCCATGGAATCTGCTTTCGGCGCATCTCTGGCAGGCCGCAGATCTTTCTGCGGTATGAAGCATGTCGGCTTGAATGTGGCGGCAGACCCGCTGTTCACCATTTCCTACACCGGCGTCAACGGCGGTATGGTTATCGGTGTTGCGGACGATGCCGGTATGCATTCCTCTCAGAACGAGCAGGATTCCCGCCATTATGCCCGTGCTTCCAAGATCCCCATGCTGGAACCTTCTGACTCTGCCGAAGCCCTTGCATTTGCAAAGCTGGCTTACGAGCTTTCTGAAAAGTTTGATACTCCCGTGCTGCTGAAGATGTGCACCCGTGTTTCTCACTCACAGAGTGTTGTGGAGACCGGTGAACGGGTAGAGTGCGTGAAGGAGTACCAGAAAGACATTCCCAAATATGTCATGATGCCCGGCAATGCCAAGAAGCGCCATCCCGTGGTGGAAGCCAGAACCAGAGCGCTGGTAGAATATGCCGAAACTGCAGAGATCAACCGTATCGAAGCAGGTAAGGATCATAAGATCGGCATCATCACTTCTTCTACTTCTTATCAGTATGTGAAGGAAGTTTGCGGCGATACCTACCCCGTGCTGAAGCTGGGTATGATCTGGCCACTGCCGGAGCAGAAGATCAAGGATTTTGCCGCTTCCGTAGAGCAACTCGTGATCGTGGAAGAATTGGATGGCTTTGTTGAGAGCCATTGCCGTTATCTGGGCCTTGCCTGCGTTGGAAAGTCCAGTTTCTCCAATATCGACGAGCTGATGCCCTTGACCGTTGCGGAAAAGCTGGCTGAGCCCTGGCAGACCGGCGTGAAGCTGGAGGAAGCGATTCCTCCCAGACCTCCCGTTATGTGTGCAGGCTGTCCCCACAGAGGTCTGTTCTACACCCTGAAGAAGAATAAGATCACTGTCCTTGGTGATATCGGCTGCTACACTCTTGGCGCGGTCGCACCTTTGGCTGCTGTTGACAGCGTTATCTGCATGGGTGCTTCCGTATCGGGTCTGCACGGATTCTCCAAGTCCCAGCAGGGCGCTATGGACAATAAGACCGTTGCCGTCATCGGTGACTCTACCTTTATGCATTCCGGCATTACCGGCCTCGTGAACATGGCTTACAATGAATCCAATGCCACTGTGATCATTGTGGATAACTCCATTACCGGTATGACCGGCCACCAGCAGAACCCCACCACCGGATTTAACCTGAAGGGCGATCCCTGCGCTAAGATCGACCTGGAGACTCTCTGCCATGCCGTTGGTATCAAGCGCGTTCGCGTCATCGATCCTTACGATCTTGCTCAGTGCGATGCTGTGATCAAGGAAGAACTCTCTGCCAATGAGCCTTCTGTCATCATTTCCCGCCGTCCCTGCGCACTGCTTAAGTATGTCAAGCACAATAAGCCTCTGTCTGTAGATCCCGATAAGTGTGTCGGCTGCAAGGCCTGCATGAAGATCGGCTGTCCCGCCATCAGCATCGTCGATGGCAAGGCGAAGGTGGATGAAACCTTGTGTGTCGGCTGCGGTGTCTGCGAGCAGCTGTGCAAGTTTGGCGCGCTGAAGGCAGCGAAGGAGGGCTAACTATGAAAACACAAAATGTTATGATCGTCGGCGTCGGCGGACAGGGAAGTCTGCTTGCCTCCAAGCTGTTGGGCCGTCTGCTGCTGAATAAGGGTTATGATATCAAGGTTTCCGAAGTCCATGGCATGAGCCAGCGTGGCGGCAGTGTTGTTACTTATGTTCGTTTTGGTGATAAAGTATATTCTCCTGTGATCGATAAGGGACAGGCTGACTTTATCGTTTCCTTTGAACTGCTGGAAGCTGCCCGCTGGACAGAGTACTTAAAGCCCGGCGGAAAGATCATCACCAACACCCAGAAGATCAATCCTATGCCTGTGATCATCGGCGCTGCGGAGTATCCCGATGGGCTGGAAGAGAAAATGAAGGCTGCGGGCATTGATCTGGATGCCATTGATGCTCTGAGCCTTGCGGAGCAGGCAGGTTCTTCCAAGGCGGTCAATCTGGTGCTGATGGGACGGCTTTCCAAATATTTCGACATTCCGGAAGAGGAGTGGCTGCAGGCTATCGAGGCCAGCGTTCCTCCCAAGTTCCTGGAAATGAATAAGATCGCATTCAAACTTGGTACACAGGCTTAAAAAGGAGATGGCGTATATGCCGAATTATTATCAACCTGAAATTGAAACCATGCCCTATGAGCAGATCCGCGCCCTGCAGAACCAGCGGCTATTAAAGCAGGTTCGCCATGTATGGGACAATGTGCCCTACTACCGCAAAAAGATGGAGGAAAAGGGTGTCACCCCCGATGACATTCAGAGCATTGATGATCTGCACAAGCTGCCTTTCCTTTGTAAAGATGATCTGCGGGAAGCCTATCCTTACGGTCTAATGGGTAAGCCCCTTGCCGATTGCGTGCGCATTCAGTCCACCTCCGGTACTACCGGTAAGCGCGTAGTGGCATTCTACACCCAGCACGATATCGATCTCTGGGAAGACTGCTGCGCCCGTGCCATCGTGGCAGCCGGCGGCACCAAGGAGGATGTTGTTCATGTTTCCTACGGCTACGGCCTGTTTACCGGTGGCCCCGGCCTTAACGGCGGCTCCCACAGAGTCGGCTGTTTGACCCTGCCTATGTCCTCCGGCAATACGGATCGGCAGCTCCAGTTCATGACGGATCTGGGTTCCACCATTCTGTGCTGCACACCTTCTTATGCAGCATACCTTGCTGAATCTATTTACGAAAAGGGCCTGCAGGATCAAATCAAACTGAAGGCCGGTATCTTCGGCGCAGAAGCATGGTCTGAAGATATGCGTCAGGATATCCAGAACAAACTGGGCATTAAGGCTTACGATATTTACGGGCTGACCGAGACCTCCGGTCCGGGTGTTGCTTTTGAGTGCAGCGAGCAGACTGGTATGCACATCAACGAAGATCACTTCATCGCTGAGATTATCGATCCCGAGACCGGTGAGGTGCTGCCTGAAGGAAGCAAGGGCGAGTTGGTCTTCACCGCTATTACCAAGGAAGCCTTCCCGCTGCTGCGTTACCGCACCCGTGATATCTGCGTCCTCAGCCGGAAAAAGTGTTCCTGCGGCAGAACCCATGTGAAGATGAGCAAGCCTATGGGCAGAAGCGACGATATGCTGATTATCCGCGGTGTCAATGTGTTCCCGTCTCAGATTGAAACCGTTCTGATGCAGCAGGGCTATCCCGCTAACTACCAGATCATCGTGGATCGGGTGAATAATACCGATACCTTTGAGATCATGGTAGAAATGAACCCCGAAATGTTCTCCGACTCTCTGGCAAAGATCGCAGAGGCAGAGAAGAAATTGATCGACGCGCTGAAGTCCATGCTGGGTATCGCCGCAAAGGTCAAGCTTGTTGCACCCAAGTCTATTGCCCGTAGTGAGGGTAAGGCAGTTCGTGTCATTGACAAGCGTAAGATTTAAGGAGGTAACACTATGAGCATTCATCAAATCTCCGTATTCCTGGAAAACCGTACCGGTCAGCTGGCTGAGATCACCCGCTTACTTGCTGAGAATCATGTGGATCTTCGTGCGATTTCCATTGCCGAAACCGCTGATTACGGCCTTGCCCGTATGATCGTGAATGATGCACAGAAAGCAAGCAACATTTTGCTGCAGCACGGCGACATTCTGTCTATGACCCCCGTTTGGGCGGTAGAAGTCCCAGACCGTCCATCCGGACTTGCTGATCTTCTGTCGGTTCTTGCTGAAAATCACATTGATGTAGAATACATGTACTCCCTTTTCACTCAAAGAGATGGCTGTGCCTATATGGTTCTGCGAATTTCTGATGAGGAAAAGTTTACCTCTGCGCTGAGCGCGCATAATATTAAGGTTGTTGCTGCCGAAGAATTGGGACTGCAGTAAGGAAGAATACATTGCTTTGTTTTAATTTGGTTTGTAACGATAAGTGTAGGTTTGCTATAAGGTCAAACCATGAATTTATAAAAGCTAGGGCGCATCCACGTATGGATGCGCCCTACAACATATATGGGATTAGCTGAGCAAATAAGCGGGGGAGTGAAATCGATCAATGTACCGTAGTAATCCTTTGTGCCGTTTAAAAGGTGCTGGATCTCAAGAGGATTCCAGTTTAGAAGATCCGCTTTGCTGCATATGAATCCACAGGATTTTTCAAAATGTCCCAATGACTGAATGATCGTGCGATAGTGTTGCAGATCAGACACACTAAGTTCCTCGATAATGACCATAATGTCAATGTCACGTTGCTCCGTGTCTTCACCGCGAAGATAGCTGCCTTGCAGCCCCACATAAAGAAGCCGCGATCCAAATTGTCCTTTTAGAGATTTAATAAGCTGAGAGATATAGTTTTCAATATCGATCATACAACGGACTCCGTTTCAATAATAAAAAACTGGACATCAACCATGATACTGAAGTATCAGAATTGGTGTCCAGTTATGGCGGAGAAGGAGGGATTTGAACCCTCGATACCCTTTTGGGGTATACACGATTTCCAATCGTGCGCGCTCGGCCAGCTACGCGACTTCTCCATAGTTCGCTTTCTTTCGGTCAGCCATGATATATTACAATACTTGAAGCAGTTTGTCAAGTGTTTCTTTCCTTTTTTATCATGGAAAAATAGTTTATGTTAATAGAAAATTTAATTCAACGATTCTTCACTATTTTTGCTTTGATTGTGCTATAATGGAAACAGAGAACAGGTTCGATGGGAAATACTGATGCCGCGGAAACCTTTGCGGATAAGCCAACAGTATTTCTGTGACAGATCTTACCTGAAAACACATAGGATACGGCAGCGGCTCCTGCTGAGCCGCTGCCGGCTTTAGAGGGCAATATGAAGATTATTTTAATGGAGCAGTCGTTGGATGCTGCGAAAAGAACATACGATACCCATATGCACAGGGATTTTCCGGAGGATGAACGCAAGCCTTGGAATGTGACGCTTGATCTTTATGGACGCGGTATTTATGAGATGCTGGAAGCCAGATGGGAAGGGAAGATGGTTGGCTATGCGTGGATGGTCTGCCCTGAGGGGAGTTCTGCGCTGATTGATTATTTGGCAGTTCTTCCGGAATACAGAGATAGCGGAATCGGCAGCGCAATTCTGCGTGAATTGACACTCAGATACCGCACGCGCGGGCAAAGCCTGCTTTTGGAAAGCGAGTTTCCAGAGGAAGCGCCGGATCCGGATATCGCGGTTCGCCGACTATCTTTTTATGCAAGGTCCGGATTTTTGGATTCGGGAGTCCTTGTGCGGTTGTTTGGCGTAAAATTCTGCATTTTATCATCGAATGCGGATTTGGATGCCAAGGAGCAGATGTGCGGTATTTATCATGCTATGTTTCCGGGAGATTTGTACCAATACGCTGTTCAATTCCTGAACTAAATAAAATTGCCCGAAGCGCTATGGCTTCGGGCAAAATTTATTCTTCTTTATTCTTGTTTGTATCCAGCTGCTGGATCATGGGAGAATGGGTGTAATAAGTTTTGGCGTAACCAATAAATGCAGCCAGCATAGAAACACAGTCGATCATAGTAATGATGGCAACGGCTTCTTTGCTTAAATGCGGCATCATGACCAGAATGATCAGACTGACGAACAAAATCGACGTGCAGATCTTGCCGGAGATGATCGCACCGGTAAGCATTTTGCCTTTTCGCAATGTCAGCAAACCTGCGATCAGCTGAAATCCCTCTTTGATAACAAAAAGAATAACCAATGTCCAGATCACGGGGTTCCGGATCGCAAGGCAAATGATCAGCGTGAACTGCGTAGCTTTGTCAGCCAGAGGGTCCAGGATCTTGCCTACAGTGGAGATCATATTAAAATGTCTGGCAATTTTTCCGTCAATTGCGTCTGTCAGGCAGGATACAGCCAAAATGCCGCCAGCAATAAAATAATCCGTAGAGTCCTTGGCATTGAGATAGATCACCATGTATATGGGGATCAAGACAAGACGGAACAGGCTGAGCAGATTGGGAATCGTCAACAGATCCTTTTTCCAATTCTTTATGATCATGATACGTCCTCCGGGTATTCGACCATGTATAATAGCCGATACTACCTATTATAGGCAAAATTTCCGGATAATCAAGATGAATCTTTGAAAATGTTGTAAATTTAATATTTACTTAAATAAGGAACGTGCGTTCATCCGGACCGCCATTTTTCTGCGGATATGTGATCAATCGTGATGCAAGAGGATAGTGGCTGGCAAGTGCGTTCCAGGTGATTTTGTCAAGCTCTCCCGTAGCCGGTAGCAGACTTAAGGATTGGAATGCGGATAGAGAATCGCTGGTGGGCAGATCCAGAATGCCATTCAGTGCCGGTTCGGGTATGCTGCCATAGGCTTGCGACAATACGATCAGCATTCCTTGGGCAAGATATACATTCGGATGCTGTTCACCCTGCCGTATGACCTGATTGGGATCCAGTATGACCTCGATGGGCCGTGCTTCGCCGACCAATATGAGTGCGGGCTCATACTCTGCCACGATGGAATCCCATGTAGTCTGGTCTGCGGTGCCCGTTACCGGAAGTCCTTTTCTCCGTTGAAACGCGGAAACGGCGGCCATGGTGTTTTGACCATAAATTCCGTCCGGAATCACGCTTGGCTGCGTGGGATCGCTTTCTGCAATGACACGCAGCATGGTTTGTAGGCTTCTTACCGGTTGTGCAACGAAAGATTCCGGCGGCCTCATCGAATCACCTCCTGACGAACGGGATCCCGCTGACCCATTTGCAGGGCGTTGCCGGGATATTGGGTCAAAGTTGTTGTTTTGGAGTAACGGCTTCTTGCGGCATTTTGTGGGGCAAATGCGGTAACGGCCTGAGATGTGCGGGGGAATACTTCCGGATCCCGAAGGCTCGTATTCTCGATGCCGGAGAATTGGTCATAAATTTCGTCCCAGGTTCTGGCATCCACAGCTCCGGTCTGGGGAAGACCAAGCCACTGCTGGGCGCCGATCACGGCATTTCTGGTAGCCGGACCGAAGATACCGTCCACTTCCACCGGCGGTACTTCAGAAATGTAGGCGGAGAGGACGGAAAGCATATACTGCAGATGCCGTACCTTGTCTCCGGTATCTCCTTCATACAGAGAATTGGGGTATTCCCAGTTGATGGAATAGAATTGTTGCCCCTGACTTCGCAGTTCCGATAGGGAAGTGACCGCCGTATACAGACGCACCAGTGCGTACCAAGTGGCGGGACCCACCACTCCATCCGGTGTCAGATCGAAAATTTCCTGAAACGCTCGAACGGATGCTTCTGTCTGGCTTCCAAAAATACCGTCAATAGCGGGTACTTTGGGAATTGCCGGATAGTTTTGGGAGATTCTGTTCAGTTCCCTTTGGATAACTACTACATTCGGACCGGTGCTTCCTCTGCGTAATGGCGTGCCGGGATAGGATGAGGTGATGCCGCGGATGGGGGCATTGGTAACGATCTCCACATTTCCGTAGTAATTTCGCAGGATCTGCGTAGAGTTTAGACCCTGCTGGGCCAGATTCTGGCTACCCCATTGGCTCAGACCCTCACAGGTGACGGTGGTGCCGTTGCAAAATTTGGCGGCTAAGGGCTCTACGAAGCCCGGACGGCGCAGGTAATCGTTAAAAAGCTCTTCGGCGATTCGGGAGACACTGCTGAAATAGCTTCTGCCGTTTACGAAGAACTGGTCGTATGCTGTGTTATTGGTGATATCAAAATCATATCCCCGGCTGCGGTAGAATTCCGTGTATATGCGGTTCAGCGCAAAGGAAACGATGGCCAGAATGTTGGCGCGGATGGCACTGTCATCCCACGTGGGATAGATTTCGCTGGAGGCGACATTCTTTACATAGTCGATAAATGGCACTGTCACATTGGGAGCATTGGATGAAGGTGCACCCAAGTGGACGGTGATCTGCTGGGGAACAAAGGGGATTACGGTGGGCATAGCTTCCTCCTAAAGATTCTGCGGCGGGGTGTCAAAGTCTTCCGTTTGATTCCATGATCCCGGCAGTTCTGCAAGGGGAATCATTTCCAGGTTTTGATTGGTGGTTGTATCCGCAAAAACCTGAACTCTTTCCGCTGTAATCTGTTCATAGCCCCGAAGCCGTGCGTGAATATTTACGGTTGCAAAGGGAATTTCTCCGGAATCCGGTGACTGACTGGCAGAAAGATCCGGAACGGGAAGCGGAATGGGGGTTATCCGCCCGCTGCGGTCGGTAAGGCGCATGGCGATCGCAGTCCCATCGTCTGCGGTAACGGTAACGGCAACACCCTCGAGTGGGATCTGTGCGTAGCTTGAGTAAGCGTGGACCTGTATGTAGCCGGTGGCTGGCAAAAGGATCCCTCCTTTCTGGTTTCGGATTATGTTATGCGGAAGACTTACAAAATGTGCAAAACAGGCACCGGCTGTATTACCGGTGCCCAAGTTTACAGAAAGGGTTCCATTTGGCGAATGTTTGCTGTTTCAAAGGATAAGAGTTTATCGGAAAGGGCGGTAACTCTTTCATCCTTTTCAGAATGCTGGTGAGCGTTTTTAAGTCCTGTGATCATACCCCGGGTGTTACCTTGGATCATCATGGCTGCGATTTTGGAATCTTTGTTTCCGCCGATCAGCTTCATCTGGGACATCATTTCTGACATGGCCCGAATGCTGGGATTCAGCTCATGAAGCTGCCAACCCCGGTGCTTAGCCAGTGCATGAACTTCCGTTTCGATGCTGTCGTATTCCCTTAACTGGTCGGAAAGTGCCTTTTTAAGGTCTTCGTTTGAGGCGGAATCCTGTACACTACGGATACCAATCTGCCCCATTTGCGTTGTTTTTAGAAGTGAGGACAGAATCTCTTTGTTGCTTTTCATATATATCACCCGGAGTCAGTTTTTGCAGGACACATAAAAGCATTCGTGCCATTTTTTTGAATTCATGCATAATATGATTCTATGAAAGGGGGATTCATATGTGCGCCATCGCAGGGATCCTTGATTTGCAGTCAAATGAAGCAATTTTGCAGAAAATGCTGAAAACAATGCAACGAAGAGGGCCGGATGCGGCATCTGTTTTTAATGAAAAATCCTGTGCCCTGTTGCATGCCCGTCTGGCGGTGATTGATCCTGCCGGAGGCAGTCAGCCTATGACATGGAGTATGGGCGGGGAGACCTATACCATAGTTTATAATGGAGAACTCTATAACACGGAAGATATTCGGCAGGAACTAAGCAAGCTAAACCATGTTTTTGAGGGCCATTCCGATACTGAGGTCTTGCTCCATGCCTATGCACAGTGGGGGGAAGAATGTTTGCAAAAGTGCAACGGTATTTTCGCTTTTGGTGTTTGGGAGCATGGTGCGGAAAAACTGTTTTTGGCGCGGGACCGGATCGGTGTAAAGCCGCTGTTTTATAGGGTTCATAAAGGTGGATTGCTGTTTGCTTCTGAGCTTAAGACGATTCTGACATATCCCAACGTTCGTGCGGAACTGGATCCGGATGGAGCTGCGGAGATTTTGCTGCTGGGTCCTGGCAGGACACCTGGCAGTGGTGTTTTTCATGGAATACAAGAACTGGAACCGGGATGCTGCGGCTATTACCGAAAGGGACAGTTCCGCTGGCGCCGTTACTGGTCATTAAAGGACCGGGAGCACAGAGAAAGCTTTGAAGAAACCGCCGAGCATGTGCGCTATCTGGTTACGGATGCAATTCGTCGCCAAATGGTTTCGGATGTTCCCATTGGAACCTTTTTGTCCGGCGGACTGGACTCCAGTCTGATTACAGCTCTGTGCGCCCGGGAAATGAAAAATCAAGATCAGCAGCTCAAGACCTTTTCCGTTGACTATGTGGACAATGACAAGTATTTTGTGCCCACAAAATTTCAGCCTAATTCCGACGGACATTATATTCGTTTGATGCAGAATTCTCTTGAAACGGATCACCGTTGGTGTGTAATCTCCCCAGAAGAATTGATATCTGCCATGGAAGAATCGGTGGTGGCTCGGGATCTTCCCGGAATGGCGGATGTGGATATGTCTCTGCTGGTGTTTTGCCGTCAGATCAGGCAGGAAGTCACGGTGGCACTTTCCGGAGAATGCGCAGATGAGATATTCGGTGGTTATCCCTGGTACAGGGATCCGGATGTTCGAAGCAAAGACGGCTTCCCGTGGGCCCAAAACACGCAACAACGCTGCAAGATGCTGCCTCCGTTGTTGAAGGGCAAAATAGACGGGGAGGCATTTGTTCGCTCCCGTTATGAAGATACCTGCAAAAACAGCGATATTCTTCCGGGAACATCCGCCTTGGAAAGAAGAATGAAGGAGATGGTGAATCTGAACCAGCGGTGGTTTATGCAGACACTTCTGGACAGAAAGGACCGGATGAGCATGTACTGGGGTCTTGAGGTTCGGGTGCCGTTCTGTGATCATAGAATCGCTGAGTACCTGTATGGTGTACCATGGGAGTTCAAAGACTACAGAAGCAGGGAAAAGGGGCTGCTGCGTACAGCAATGCAGGGAATCTTGCCGGATGAAGTTCTGTGGCGGAAAAAGAGTCCCTATCCCAAAACATGGGATCCAAAATATTTGGACTTGGTCACACAGCGGCTAAGATGCATTCTGGAGGAAAAAGATTCGCCGTTGTTCCAACTGGTTGGAAAGAATGAAATTGAAAAGGTGCTGACGCAGGACTCGCCATGGCCCTGGTATGGGCAGCTGATGCGAAAACCCCAGACCATCTGCTATCTTTTGCAGATTGAATATTGGCTGCGGCATTACGGTGTGGATTTCCTTTGGTAAAAGTAGGGAAGGAAAGGTAGAAAGTTGATCCAAATACATGTACAGCAGTCACAAATTTTGTGGCTGCTGTTAATTTATATTGACAAATTGCTTTTAATGAGTATAATTGTATACAAAAAAACAAGTACAATTCGAAAGGAACAATAACCATGCTTGAGATTTCCAATAAAACCAATCTGTTGGAACAAAAGTCGTATAAGTATTCCCTGCAGGATGTTGCCGAGCCCAATCTGCAGCGGGATCTTTATTCTTACGGAACCGTTCCTAAGGTGGCGTTTAACCACCGCAGAGTTCCTATGAACATGCCCGAGGAAATCTGGATCACAGATACCTCTCTACGTGATGGTCAGCAATCTGTTGAGCCGTATTCCGTAGATCAGATCGTGAAAATCTACCAGCTGCTGAGCAAGCTGGGTGGTCCCTACGGCATTATCCGCCAGACGGAGTTTTTTATTTACAGCAAGAAGGACCGGGAAGCAATTGAAAAATGTATGGGTCTGGATCTGAAGTTCCCAGAGATTACCAGCTGGATTCGTGCCAGCAAGGAAGATTTTAAATTGGTAAAAGATCTGGGTATCAAGGAAACCGGTATTCTTGTCAGCTGCAGCGACTATCATATCTTTAAAAAGATGAAGATGACCCGCGGTCAGGCTTTGGAGTATTATTTGGCTACTGTTAAAGATGCCTTTGCTGCAGGCGTTATTCCCAGATGCCATCTGGAGGACATCACCCGCGCGGACTTCTACGGTTTCGTTGTTCCCTTTGTAAATGAGCTGCAGAAGCTTTCTGCAGAGGCCAGTATTCCAGTCAAAATCCGTGCCTGTGATACTATGGGTTACGGCGTTCCCTATACGGAAGCAGCCATGCCCAGATCCGTTGCCGGTATTATTTACGGCCTGCAGCATTATTCCGATGTTCCCAGTGAATGTCTGGAATGGCACGGACATAACGACTTTTACAAGGGCGTTGCCAATGCATCCACCGCATGGCTG
The DNA here is from genome assembly GCA_017408725.1 of Oscillospiraceae bacterium. The sequence goes on along the minus strand of JAFQUA010000080.1, from coordinate 10,356 downwards.
TATGGCGCTTGTGCGGTTAACTGCAGCCTTCTGGGTATTGGCGAGCGTACGGGTAATGTGCCGCTGGAAGCTATGGTCTTTGAATACGCATCCTTGCGTGGCTCTCTGGACGGCATGGATCCTACGGTCATTACGGAGATCGGTGATTTCTTCCGCAATGATATTGGCTACGATATCCCGCCCATGACACCTTTTGTAGGCCGCAGCTTTAATGCAACCAGAGCCGGTATCCATGCGGACGGACTATTGAAGGATGCGGAGATCTATACGATCTTTGATACCGGTAAGCTGCTGAACCGACCTGCGGTTGTTGAGATCAGTAAGACTTCCGGACTTGCCGGTATTGCCTACTGGATCAACCAGAATTTCCGTCTAAAGGGTGAGGACGAGATCCAGAAGCATGATCCTGTTGTTGAGATGATGAAAAACTGGATTGATCGGGAATATGAGGACGGCCGTCAAACTGTGATGACCGATAAGGAACTGGATTCTATGGTAGAGCGTCTGGCTCCCGGCCGGTTTAAGAAAGTGTAAGGAGGCGCAGGGTATGGCAGATTTTAAATCCGTTTCCTTGGCAGATCAGGTTTTTGAAAAACTGGAAAACGACATTATCCTCGGTGTATATCCCCGTGGTGAGATATTGACGGAACTGAAGCTGGTGGAGCAGCTGGGCGTCAGCCGCACCCCCATCCGTGAGGCTCTGCGCAGGCTGGAGCAGGAACGGCTGATCGAGGAATCCGGTAAGGGCTCTATCGTTTTGGGCATTACTGAAGAAGATCTGGAGGATATCATGAATATCCGCCACCATATTGAGTCGCTGGCTGCCTATTATGCAGCGGTCAATATTACACCGGAACGGGTGCAGGAGCTTTCGCACATTATGGATCTGCAGGATTTCTATTATGCCAAGTGGGATGTGGAACATTTACGGCAGGCGGATGATGCATTCCATGATGCAATTTGCAATTTAAGCATGCGCACAGTGATTATGGATACACTAATTCCCTTGCACCGCAAGACTCGCCGTTATCGCCGTATCGCTTTCGGTGATAAGAAGCGCGCGGGCCTTTCGCTGCAGGAACATCGTGGTATTTTTGAAGCCATTGCCGCAGGGGATGCGGAGCTGGCAAGAGCGCGTACAGCTGAGCACATTGACCACGCAAAGGCACATATGATTAAAAGAGGGTAATAGAAATGGGAAAGACAATTGCACAGAAAATTATTGCGGAACATCTTGTTTCCGGCGATATGACACCCGGCAGTGAGGTTGCGATCCGCATTGATCAGACACTGACACAGGATGCTACCGGAACAATGGCATATCTGGAATTCGAGACCATGGGTATTCCCAAGGTTAAGACAGAATTTTCCATCGCCTATGTAGATCATAATACTTTGCAGTGCGGCTTTGAAAATGCGGATGATCACCGCTATTTGCAGACAGTTGCCGCGAAGCATGGTGTTCACTTCTCCCGTCCCGGCAACGGTATTTGCCATCAGGTACACTTAGAGCGCTTTGGAAAGCCGGGAAAGACTTTGATCGGCTCCGACAGCCATACACCCACCGGCGGCGGTTTGGGTATGCTGTCCTTCGGCGCTGGCGGTATGGATGTGGCGGTTGCCATGGGTGGCGGAGCATATTATATCACCATGCCCAAAATGTTCAAGGTCAATTTGACCGGCGCTTTGAGACCTTTTGTAACGGCTAAGGATGTGAGCCTCGAGTTGCTGCGGATCTTGTCCGTCAAGGGCGGCGTGGGTGCGATCATTGAGTGGGGCGGCGAAGGTGTTGCTACGTTAAGTGTTCCCGAACGCGCTACCATTACCAATATGGGTACGGAACTGGGTGCTACCACATCCATTTTCCCTGCCGATGAGACAACCAGAGCCTTCCTGAAGGCACAGGGAAGAGAAGCAGACTATACACCAGTCTTCAGTGATGCGGATGCCGAGTATGACCGCATTATTGATATTGATCTGTCTGCGCTGAAGCCTATGATTGCCTGCCCCCACAGTCCTGACAATGTAGTGGAAGTAGCCTCCTTGAAGGACGTGAAGGTGGATCAGGTCTGTATCGGTTCCTGCACCAATTCTTCCTTGCAGGATCTTCTCAAGGTCGCGGCTATGCTGAAGGGCAAGACCATTGCTCCCGGTGTCAGCCTTTCCATTTCTCCCGGTTCCCGTCAAGTGCTGACAGAACTGGCAGAGTGCGGGGCATTGACCGATATCCTTGCCAGCGGCGCCCGGCTTCTGGAATGCGCTTGCGGTCCTTGTATCGGTATGGGCTTCTCTCCCAGCTCCGGCGGTGTGAGCCTGCGTACTTTTAACCGCAACTTCCTTGGCAGAAGCGGAACCAAGGACGGTCAGGTCTATCTGGTATCTCCGGAAACCGCAGTAGCATCGGCTTTGACCGGTTACATTACCGATCCCATGACCTGCGATCCAATAGCTCCCGTAGAGCTGCCGAAGAAATTTAAGATCGACGATTCCGCAGTTCTGACACCCGCAGCCGATGGAGAAGAAGTGGAAGTACTTCGTGGGCCTAATATTAAAGAATTCCCCAAATCCAAGGCCTTTGCTGAAGAACTGACTGCAACTGCAGTCCTTAAGGTCGGTGACAATATTACAACCGACCATATTATGCCTGCCGGCGCTAAGATTCTGCCGTACCGTTCCAACATTCCCCACCTCAGCAAGTTCTGCTTCGAGGTCTGTGATCCCACATTCCCGGAACGTGCCAAGGCAGTGGGTGATGGCATCATCATCGGCGGCAGCAACTACGGTCAGGGATCTTCCCGTGAGCATGCGGCGCTGGTTCCTATGTACTTAGGTATCCGCTGCGTCATTGCCAAGAGCTTTGCCCGTATCCACATTGCCAATCTGATCAATGCGGGCATCCTGCCCATGACCTTTGAAAATCCCGAGGATTACGACGCTCTGGAGCAGGATCATGTTTTGAAGCTCAGCGATATTAAAGCCGGCATGGCTCAGGGCAAGATTTGTGTCACCGATGTAACTACCGGTAAGCAATTCTACGCACTATGCAATTTGACAGAGCGTCAGCAGGCCATTTTAATGGCCGGCGGATTGCTGAATTACACCAAGGAGGGCGGACTGTAATGAATGATATTATGAAGGCCTGCGAGGCGTTTAAGGTGCTGCTGGAAGAGCAGATGCAGCGTGTTGCCAACATGAACTGTGAGAAGACCGATTTTACCACCAAGGAGATCGTCACCATCGGCGTTGTGGACGGCGACGGTATTGGCCCCATCATTACCCGGCAGGCTACCCGCGTGCTGAAGAAGCTGCTGGCTGATGAGGTCGCCTACGGAACCATCGTTATCAAGGAGATTCAGGGCCTGACCATCGAAAACAGATTGGCGCAGAATAAGCCGATACCCGATGATGTTCTGGCGGAGATCAAGACTTGTGATGTAATCCTCAAGGGCCCCACCACCACGCCTCATGGCGGCACCATGGAAAGCGCCAATGTTTCCATGCGCCGGGAGCTGGATCTGTATGCCAACTGCCGCCCCGTGTGTATTCCGGAGCAGGGTATTGACTGGATGTTCTTCCGGGAAAATACCGAGGGTGAGTATGTCCTCGGCAGCCGTGGTGTAGAGCTGCCCGGTATAGCTGTAGACTTTAAGGTCACTACCGATGCCGGAACCCGCCGTATCGTCCGTGCCGCCTTTGAATATGCCAAGAATAACGGCAAGACCCACATGTCCGTGGTCACCAAGGCAAATATCATGAAGAAGACCGACGGCAAGTTTACTGCCATTGCCCACGAGATCGCAGCGGAGTATCCGCAGATCACCGTGGAGGATTACTATATCGACATCATGACCGCCAACCTTCTGAAGGAAGGCCTGCGGGAGAAGTTCCAGGTGTTTGTGATGCCCAACCTCTATGGCGATATTATCACTGACGAAGCTGCCCAGCTGCAGGGTGGTGTGGGCACTGCGGGAAGTGCAAATCTTGGTGACCGTTATGCCATGTTTGAAGCCATCCACGGCTCTGCCCCCCGTATGATCGAGCGTGGTATGGGCCATTATGCCAACCCCGACAGCATCCTCAAGGCTGCTGCATTGCTGTTGCGGCATATCTGCCGTGCCGATGCTGCCGCCAAGCTGGAAAAGGCAATCGACGAGTGTCCGCTGACAGTCAAGTCCGATGGTTCCGCTGCTACCTGCGCCGAATACGCAGATAAGATCATGGAGATGATTTAATCTAAGGTCTGCGGCTTCGCATTAGAGGAATTGCATAAATATTAAAACGGGTAAGGCGTAATGGAAGTCTTACCCGTTTTTGATATGTGCTTTGATGAAATATTTGGCTGCAAAGACTTGAATAAAAGAGATGCTTGCGAAATAATACCAAACAATGTTACAATATTACCGGTTTTGGGATATTGACATTTGTTTATACAATGTTATAATGAAATAAAATCCCAAAAGAGAGGGTGCTTCTTATGAGCGAACTATGGAATGGCTTTGTAATGGAACGATTTTCCTTTGAAGATAAGGAAGCCCTTGTAATTGTGCCCAAAGAGGGAACATCCATCGGTCGCATTGCCATCAAAACAGAGTATTGGGATGCCTTTCCTGCAACGGAAGTTGCTTTGCTTGAGAAGGGATTCCATCTTTGCTACATCAAAAATGAGACCCGGTTTGCACAGGATGCGGATCTAGACCGCAAGGCGCGATTTGTCTGCTATGTAGCCGAAAAGTACGGATTGCAGCGCAGAGTGGTTCCTGTTGGTATGAGCTGCGGCGGTTTGTGGGCTATCAAATTTGCTGCTCGGCATCCGGATCTTGTTTCCTGTTTGTATCTTGATGCGCCGGTTCTAAATTATATGAGCTGGCCTTGCGGCTTCGGCACTGCAACTGCGGGCATCACGCAAGGTCAGATCAACGAGGCAATCCATGCCCATGGTATGAGCAGTATATCAGAGCTTATCAACTACCGGGGGATGCCTTTGGATAAGATTCCCCAGCTGATCGCTTGTAAAATTCCGGTTGTTTTGGTTGCAGGCGGTAGTGACCGCCAGGTGCCGTACCATGAAAACGGCATTTATCTGCAGAAAGCTTATGAGAACGCAGGTCTGGAGATCGAGCTTTATATCAAACCTGAGTGTGACCACCATCCTCATGGCCTTGAAGATGTTACACCTGTAGTTGATTTTATTTTAAAGCATTGATTTGGAGGATACTTATGGAACTGTGGAATGATTTGCGTTTGGAACGCTTTGTATTCGAGGGACGGGATGCACTTGTCGTCTTTCCGGAAGAGGGAACTTCTAATGGCCGCTTGATTCTAAAGTCGGAATACTGGGATGCTTTTCCCACTACGGAGATCGAACTGGTGAAGCGTGGCTTTCACCTTTGCTTTATCAAGAATGTGAACCGCTGGGGCACGGAGGAAGTGCTGGATACCCAGGCTCGTTTTGTTCGTTATGTAGCGGAGAAATATGGCCTTCAGCAGAAGGTTGTACCCGTTGGCATGAGCTGCGGCGGTTTAATCGCTACTAAGTTCGGGGCCAAGTACCCCGAGCTAGTTTCTTGCCTCTATATCGACGCGCCGCTGCTGAATCTTCGTACTAACGGAAATCCCCCAAGCGTTAGGGAAATGCTGAAGGTTTTGGGTTATGCGGATGTTTCTGAACTGGATAATTATTTCGAGATGCCCATTCATAAGATCCCGGCTCTGGTTGCGAATAAGACTCCGGTCATTATGGTAGTCGGCGGCAGCGATGTGATCGTGCCTTTTGAAGCCAACGGCGCACTGCTGGAGAAAGCATACCGGGAAGCGGGAATCGAGATTGAAGTGTACTGCAAGCCGGAGTGCGGACATCATCCTCACGGCTTGGAAAATTGCAAACCAGTTTTGGATTTTATTATGACACATTAACTGAAACAAGCGCTGCTGTAATCATACAGCAGCGCTTAATCTGTTGCATCTCCTTCTTGCAGCGCAGCTGCGATTCGGGAAATAAAGAGTCTGTTGCTCGGAGCTTTCGTGCATCTTGGGAACATTTTAATCCATAGGCCTATATCGCGTTTTGACCATGCAGTATGAATGGTCATACGGATGGAATGCTCTACCTGTTGACCACTGTTGTAGCTGCAGAGTTGTGCAATGGAAGGATACAGTTCTTTGGATAAACGCTGAAGTGGATCTTTTAGAAACAAGGGAATGCCGACTTGCAGTTGTTTAAAGCCGTCTGCATCCGGTGAAAGACCGAGGTGCAAAAGTAGTTTAGTAACCTCGGATTGCGGTTCGCCGTATGGCTTTGACTGGATGTCTATACAGGAGATCATATCCATCAACCGAATGACGATCGCTCGGGTATCACAGGGATCCAACATTACATATCCAATGCCGTGGGCGGCTGCGCTTGAAATCACATAGTTGCTTCTATCTCTTATGACACCGAGGATCACAGAGGAGTGTACGGGAGCGGCTTCTTCCAAAATCGTTAGACCGTCTTTAAATGGCAGCATCAGATCCAGAATCAGTGCATATGGCTGGATTTTTCGTATGAGCTCCAAAGCGGTAATGCCGTCAGTGCATGTAGAAACTTCAAAAATTCCGCCAAGCATCTTCGCCAGTGCGCTTGTTAATTCTTCGGAACCGTGGGCGATGAGCACTTTGCGCATCCGCATACCTCCTGTACCAGATTGATTCTCTGCTAGAATATCACATTCTTGAGAAATAGGCAATGGTTTCATGTTCTGTATTATTTCGACAAATTTCGATATAAGGAAGCTGTAAAATAATTTTGCTGATATTTAAAATCTAATATATAATGCAGTTGACTTTTTTAAAATATATAGTATACTAATTTTTAATAATGCTCCTGTGATGCTTTTCGGGAAATTTAATTTAGTTTGACCGAAAAGAAGAGGACTCTCTGGAGAACACATTCAGTTGTGTGCCGAAGGTGCAAGGCATTCGCCGAATCTCTCAGGCAAAAGGACAGAGATGCTGATTTATACAGAATGTATTTGCAGCAGTCCTCTGTAGGACTGCTGTTTTTTATAAATTTTAGATAAAGGAAGTATGTTTTATGCACGGAAAGGTAATTGATTCCATTGGTTTTGTATCTGCGTTTGATCCTGAAATCGGCACTATGATAGGTAACGAGCTTCACCGCCAGCAGGATGGTCTGGAGTTAATTGCATCTGAGAATTTTGCATCTCCTGCAGTTATCGCTGCAATGGGTTCTATTTTAACCAATAAGTATGCAGAGGGTCTGCCAGGGAAGCGTTACTATGGTGGATGCGAGTTTGTGGATGAATTGGAAGCACTGTGCATTGAGCGTGCAAAGAAGCTGTTTGGCGCTGAATTTGCCAATGTTCAGCCCCACTCCGGCGCCCAGGCAAATATGGCGGTGCAGCTTGCGATGCTGCAACCCGGTGATACCATGATGGGCATGAGCCTTGCCAATGGTGGTCATCTGTCCCACGGCAGTCCTGCCAATATTTCCGGTAAGTACTATAATGTTGTTTCCTATGATGTAAACTATGAAACCGGTTTGATCGATTATGATCAGATCCGCGATATGGCGAAAAAATGTCAGCCCAAGCTGATCATTGCCGGCGCTTCCGCATATCCCAGAGCCATTGATTTTAAGCTGTTTGCCGATATTGCTCATGAAGTTGGGGCAGTTTTGATGGTCGATATGGCTCACATTGCAGGTCTGGTTGCTGGTGGTGTGCATCAAAGTCCGGTACCTTACGCAGATGTTGTTACCACCACTACACACAAAACGTTGAGAGGTCCCCGCGGCGGTTTGATTTTAGCAAAGGAAGAGTACGCAAAGAAGTTGAATTCCGCCGTTTTCCCTGGTACGCAGGGTGGCCCTCTGGAGCATGTGATCGCTGCGAAGGCAGTTTGCTTGAAGGAGGCCATGCAGCCGGAATTTAAGACCTATGCGCAGAATGTGGTAAAGAATGCGAAGGTTTTGGCTTCTTCCTTGCTTAATGAAGGCTTTGATCTGGTTACCGGTGGCACAGACAATCACTTGATGCTTACTGATCTGCGTCCCATGCAGATTACCGGTAAGGAACTGCAGGTCCGCTGCGATGCTAACCACATCACACTGAACAAGAATGCCATTCCTAACGATCCCGCAAAGCCCACAGTTACCAGCGGCGTCCGGATTGGTACTGCTGCGGTCACGACCCGTGGATTGGGTGAAGATGAAATGAAGCGAATCGCCCATTGCATTGCGCTAACAGCCCGGGATTTTGAAGGTACTGCCGAAGAGGTCAAGGCAACGGTTGCCGAGATTTGTGAGCAATTCCCTTTGTATAAGTAACTGTATTTGAAACTTGAAAATTGAAATGGTAGACACTTTTGTGTCTACCATTTTATCAAATTAAATTATTTACGGAACCGTTGTGCATAGCCGCATCTGCGGCAAAGCTGCTCCATAGCCTTGCCTTCGGAAAAACCGGTATAGATTGCCTTGGCTCGCGGCGATTCCAGAATATCGCCGAGTTCCTGCTCAAACAGGTTACCCAAAGGTATGTCGCCTTCATGATCCAGACAGCAGGGGACTACTGTTCCGTCGCATAGAACGCCAATTTGATCCCGCAGACCGTAACAGAAGCACTGTTCTCCATTGTCGGTTGCGTTTAGATCCGGCCAGTCAAATTTATCCCCATATTCGAGGTAAACTCGATCTGCGATCCGGATCCCGTGTTGTTCTGTCACCCAAGGCTTGGGGAAATGATGCTCCATCTTGTCCAATATCTCGCTGTTTTTGGCGTCGGAACCACCTTGGTTCCAGAGCCGATAGCAAATGATTTTCTGGCCCTTTGCAGACGCGCCAAAGGAAAAGCAATCCTCAAGATACTGGGAAAAGGGAACATTTAAATCGTTGGCTTCAAAAGCGTGCAGTGAGATATTGACTTTATGCAGGCTGTTAGATGTAAGAAGTGTATTTTGGCACTTACTGAGTAATGAGCCATTTGTGGTGATAATTACTTTGAAGCCAATGTCTTTTGCGATTTGCAAAAGAGAATCCAGCTTTGGATGGCAAAGAGGTTCGCCCATCAGATGAAAATAGAGGTAGTCTGTCCATGGGATCAGCTTGACAGCAAGATTTTGGAATTCGTCCTCTGTCATTGCGTGAAGCTGCCGTTTTGTGCCGGGGCAGAAGCTGCACTTAAAATTGCATATATTTGAAATTTCAAGATAGATCTTTCGAAACCGTTTCATAATTTGACCCTCTTTCTTAAATGAATTATAGCACATCAAAGCCAAAAATGGAACGGTATTTCCAATTGAGTTTCTCATATTTGTGTGATAGAATTGACAAAACGGCTATAGGAGGATTTGCTATGCTTTCGTTTGGTATGCCGACTTTGATTGAAACAAAGACTGTGCGGGAAATGGCGGCTCTTTGCGGAGAATTGGGTCTTTCCTTCATGGAACTCAATACCAATTTTCCGCTGCATCAGCCCCATCTACTGGGTGCGGAGGAATTGAACGCTCTGGCGGAGAAATATGGCATTACTTATACCATCCATCTAAACGATGAGATGCCCGTTGCGGAGTTTAGTCCGTCTGTTGCGGAAGGCTACCGTCAGGCGGTACTGCAGGCAATCGAGCTTGCTAAAAGGATCGGCGCAAAGAAGCTGAATATGCATCTTGCGGAAGGTGCCCATTATACCATGCCAGATAAAATCGTCTATTTTTACGATGCGTACCTGCAGGATTATCTTCGGGGAATGGCCCAATTCCGCGATGTGTGTGAGGAAGCCATTGGTGACAGCGGTATCATGATCTGCATGGAAAATGTTACGGGCTTCCGTGATTTCCAGCTTGCTGCATTGGAAATTCTGCTGCAAAGTCCGGCGTTTGGTCTGACATTGGACATCGGCCACAACTATTGTACCCATAGTGCAGACGAAAAGTGGATACTGGACCATGCTGATCGACTGCACCATATGCATATGCATGATGCGAAAGACGGGAAAAAGGACCATCAGGCATTGGGTGCGGGTGAAATCGATATTCCCAGATTTGTGGAGCTGGCGCAGAAGCATAACTGCACAGTTGTTCTGGAAACCAAGACTGTCTCCGGATTGCGCGATTCTGTGGAGTGGATCCGTAAAAATGGATTGCTGTAAATTTATCGGAGGTACAATAAGTTTTAAGAATGCTATGGTAAGGATGCGGCACCGGAATCCCGGTGCCGCTTTTTTGTATAAGAATACCACCGGCTGTGCCGGTGGTTCCAAAAAGCTTTAGCTATGCCTAGAAAAAACATCCTCCTTTGGTAGAATAAGAGTAGGTCTGCCAACCACACTTAGAAACCAAAGGAGGAATCAAGTCCAGATG
>JAFQUA010000001.1 GCA_017408725.1 Oscillospiraceae bacterium | reverse complement strand
GCCGGAGGTTCTGCGCCAGGTCAGAACGATCTCATTGCAGTTGCCGTTCTCACCATACACGAAGGAAGCATCGGAGTTGATGGTGGCAGTGTAGGTTACACGAACTGTGTAGTTGGAGTAGCCGCTGTACAGCTTGCCGTTGACGTTCTCGCCCTCATCCAGGGTAACAGCCTCAACAAGTTCAGTGCCGTTGATCTCTGCCAGACCGATTTCAGTTACATCGATGGTCATATGACGATCGTCGCTGGAGTAAGTAACAGTGAAGCGGCCGTCATCCTGAACCCAGGTAGCTACCTTGTCGGTGCAGTTGGCGTCGGTGAAGAACTCGATCTTGACATCCTTCAGAGCCTTGTTGTAGGTCAAGCCGGCACTGATGGTGTCATAGAAGTTGTAAGTGGTCAGGCTGGTCGCCTTGGAGGTAATGGTGGGTAGAGTGGACAGAATCTGATATTCCATCATGTCGCCGGCAGAACCGGTGGCATTGTGCTCGAAACCGTCATTGATGTTGTCGGTGCCGTTGTTGTTACCGGTGTCCTTCATGGACTCCCTAACTTGCTTCTCGAGCGTGGGAATTCCAGTCTCGTTTTTAGGGTATACGACAACATCGTAGTTCCAGAAGTGGCCGCCCTCAGGAGAAGCGGACTCAACATTGCCGGAAACGGTGGTCATGGGCAGGGATACAAAGAAGGGATTGGTGGTACTGGTGACCATCTCGGGCACGCTGTCCTCAACAACAATATAGAGGCCGATTTCGAGGTTACGTTCGATGGTCTTGCCGTTATTGTCGGTCAGGTCCATATAGATGGTGTTGGGATGATTGTGAATGTAGGTTTCCAGAGCGTCCTTAACAACAGTGGAGTTGTCGGCCAGAGCAGAAGCCATTGCCTTGTTCAGGACATCGGACTCGTAGAACCAGAACTCATTAGGATCATACTCGGTCAGTGCCATGGGCTGTGCGCCGGGCCAAGTTGCCATATAGTCAGCATTCTCATAACGGCCTTCGCCATCGGGCAGACCGATTGCAGCCAGCAGTTCAGCGGTGTCAGCCTTATTGAATGCGTACAGCAGCTTGGTCAGGTTGTAGTCGGGATGATCGTCGTTGGCAGACTCAGAGAAGGTCCAGGGAATCGCAACGTTTGCAATTGCGAAGCCAACGCCCTTGATGGCGTAACCGTTGCTGGTCTGGCCATTGCCCAGGGAATGGTCGGGAGAATCGTTGTCATCACCGTAGCGGACAGCATCACCCAGGACGTCTTCCACATAGGACTCACGCCAGCCGGTGCTGATGAAAGAGTCTTCGTTCCACACGCCGTCCTTGACAGCGTTGGTCCAGTCGTACTTCCAAATGGTCAAAGAACAGCTGTTATCATAGTTGATGGTTGCGTCGGGGACTTCTGCCGCATGCACGGCCGGGATGCAGGAGAGCAGCATAGCCAGCGCCATGCAAAGGGTCAAAATGTTCTTGAACTTTTTCATTTCAAAGGTTCCTTTCATAATTGAAGATTTTGATGGTTGATATTCGGATGATTGGGGAACAAAAAATGACCAGGGGGATCCCTGGCCAAAAATGGCAGACGCTTCATGGTGTTATTTCTCCTTCCGCTTGGGTTGGGGCATTAACTGGATGACTGCCAGTGTGCTGACGCACAGGAGGGCAAGTACGATCCAGGGCTGCACGATCAGGGTGTTACCACCGGTTTCGGGCATGGTGAACACTTCTGCATTCACGACCTTGAGGGAAACGACCAGTTCATTTTCCACATCCAGGCCACCTTCGTATGCAGAGGACTGCAGCAGCTGATAACCGTTCTTGGCTTTGGTTTCAGTCAGACGGTACTGCAGCGTGGGATACAGACCTTCGAAGCTCACCAGACCGGTTTCATCGGTGACCAGTTTGCCGCCTTCTAAGAGCCCGGCCGTGGTACATCCGCCGATCTGGGGCACTGTGGAATCAGTATAGGAGACGCTCTGCCAATTGACGCCGTCTTCACTCCACTCAAGTGTGAATTCGGTGCTGTCCAGAGACTCACCCCGGGTATCGACCTTGTGGATACTGATTTTGCCGGGCCGCAGTGCATTGGTGAAGGGTACCTCAGTGGTTTGACCGGCCGTAACTGTGATTACCACAGACTGATCTGTAATGCACTCCCACAGGGAATTCTCTTCGATCAGTTCGGTGATCAAATACTGACCAGGTTCCAGATCATACTCGATGGTACCGTCAGCTCCGGTAGTAACGGTGGCAAGATACACCGCGTCAGTCTCACCAACAATGCGAGAGATGGTGAACTGCCAGCCTTCTACAGTACCGGCTTCCGGATTGGCCAGAGTCTTGATGATCTTAGCCTTACCAACCCACTCGTTGAGGAAGGTTACCTCTGCGGTTTCACCCGCCTTCACAGTAACGGTCTTCTCAGGCTCCGGATCGTTGTGCCAGTAGGGATACTCGCCGTCAGTTTCCTTGACGGTGTAGACGCCAGGCTCCAGATCCACAGTGATGATACCGGTGGAATCAGTTACATAGTCGCCGACCTTGGTTCCGTCTGCACTAAAGATGGAGAAATGCCAGCCTTCTACGGAGCCGCCGTTCGTTGCGGTCTTAATGATCTTGGCTTGTCCTCTATACTGGTTTTCGAAAGTCACCTTTGCGGTCTGGCCGGCAACAACCTTAACGGTCTTGGTAGGCTCAGCATCATTGAGCCAATACTGATGCTCACCGTCAGTTTCAGTAACGGTGTAAGTACCAGGCTCAAGGTCAAGAGTGATGATGCCAGTAGAATCAGTTACGTAGTCGCCAACCTTATTACCAGCAGAATCCTTCACCATGAAGTGCCAGCCTTCGACGGAGCCACCGTTGGTTGCGGTTTTTACGATCTGCGCCTGGCCACGCCACTTGTTCTGGAAGGTTACCTTTGCGGTTTGGCCAGCAACGACGGTAACAGACTTGGTGGGAGTAGGATCGTTTACCCAGTACTTATATTCTCCGTCAGTTTCTGTGACAGAGTAGGTGCCGGGCTCCAAATCCAGTGTGATGATGCCGGTTGAGTCAGTTACATAGTCGCCGACCTTATTACCAGCAGAATCCTTCACCGTAAAGTGCCAGCCCTCAACACTGCCGCCATTGGTGGCCGTCTTGATGATCTGGGCTTGGCCCCTATACTGGTTTTGGAATGTAACCTTAGCCGTCTGTCCCGCGGTAACCGTAACGGTCTTGGTGGGATTGGGATCATTCAGCCAATACTGATATGCACCATCGGTTTCGGTAACAGTGTAGGTACCAGGCTCGAGATCCAGCGTGATCACGCCTGTGGAATCAGTCTGGTAGTTTCCGATTACCGTACCTGCAGAGTTCTTAACGGTAAAATGCCAACCGGCAACGCTGCCGCCATTGGTCGCAGTCTTCACAATCTGCGCCTGACCTCTGTACTGGTTGGTAAAGGTAACAGTGGCTGTTTCATTGGCCTTAACCGTAACTGTCTTGGTGGACGTGGGGTCATTGACCCAGTACTTGTAAGCTCCGTCAGTTTCCGTGACAGAGTAAGTGCCAGGTACCAGATCCAGGGCAATTACGCCGGAAGAATCGGTTACATAGTCGCCGACCTTGTTTCCGCCTGAGTCTTTAACCGTGAAGTGCCATCCTGCCTTACTGCCACCGTTTGTGGTGGCTTTGACGATTTTGGCGACACCGGTAATCAGCTTGTTCTCCGCATCAATGGTGATCGTCATGTTCGGTGTGCTGTCCGTCAATTCCACCTCCCAAGAGGCTGTGCCACTGGCTTGATAACCTGTGGGGAATACGGATTCGACCACCGTGTACTTGCCCATGGGCAAGGGACCACTGATGGCATAGCCAGATGCGTTGGTAGGACCAATCACATAGCTGGTGTTCGTTCCCTGATGGGTTGCTTTGAAAGTCGCACCTGCCAGAGTATTGCCACTGGGGTCCTTCTTGTTGATCTCGATGAAGCCTTCAGTCTGGACATCATTGAAATCCAGATGATAGAAGCCTACGGGATCAGAAGCCTTGCTGCCGGTGGAAGTGGACATCCACTCAATCACGGAGATCTCAGGGCCACGGGAATTACCGACATGGATCATGAAGTGCTTAACACCGTTGTTATAACCGCCACCGCTATACAGGTTATAGGCACCTGCATAAATGGCCACGTGGGTCAGTTCACCGCTGGATTTACCAAAGATGACCACGTCTCCAGGGACCAGATTGTCGTAAGCGGTGTCTTCATCGGTGTATTTGGTAACACCGCTGCCAGACTCATTTGCAAGGGCGTCCAATGTACGCTTCCACAGACCAACAGTCGTCAGGTAGTAGTAGTTGCCGGATGCGCCCATTTCCTTGGCCTTGTTGTACACTACACTGGTATCGATGCCCTCGATATTGGGCAGGTAGTTACACAGGTAGTAAGTGGCAAAGGATGCACAAACCAGACCATTGGATTCGAAATAGCCAATGTTGGGTGCCCTGCCGGTAGGAGTACTGGAGTCTGCGACAGTTTCATCGCCATTGGGGCAAGAGCCGCTTTCCCAGTAACTGATATCCGATAAGACCTGGGGATCATTGGTCTTCAGACGGCTGGCGATATACTCATATACGTACAGCTGACCATTATCTTTCTGCCGCTGCACATCGTAACCGGTATACTCCAGTGCCCGAAGAATGGTGTTGTCCCACATCTCATCCGGAATGCTGCCTTGACCTGCAGCTGCTCGCAATGCAAATGTGGACACGCCACTATTGAGCCTCGCCAGTTCATCTTCGGGAATATACTCCGTTACCGGCAAGCCGTAAGGGTACGGGTTATCCGGATCGAGAGGGTCATATCCCTCGATGGGTGCTGGGAGGTCGGGGTCCTCGTATGCGGAAGCTTGCGCCACACCAGGGAACAGTCCGAACATCAGGACCATGGCCAGAAGCAGCGTAAGGATACGCATAGTTTTGACTTTCATTGAAAATCATTCCTTTCCTCAAATAGTAAACAGGCTTCCGTCCGCAATGGTCAGAAGCCTGTTTCTCACATAATTCAGTTGTGGGGATTAACCGTAGTTGGTGGTTCCTACCATAACACAGCCGTACCAACCATAGGCTGCACCTGCGCGGTACTCCACGCCGATACCGATGTAGCTATATCTACTTGACCCAACATAACTCCAATGGCTGGAGCTGTTACGGATCAGGTCAGCAATCTTCTTGCCCATAGCTTCTGCATCGTTGGCATTGAAGCCGGCACAAATCGCTTCCGCCGCATCGGCCTCGTAGTAACTGTCTTCCGGACTTAAGCCAACGATGGTGGCATCGATCCATCTGCCATACTCATAATACGCCAGAGCCTCCCGCTTATCTGCAGGGTCATGGGAATAATTATATGTCAGCTGGTCAGCACGATACTCAGCAACCAGAGTCATCCCGGGCAAAACCGTGCAGGGGTTTACGCCAGTTGCTGCACGATACTGATTTATATACTGTGCAGCATACTGAGCAACCTGTATCTTGAACTCATACGAATCTTTGTCGATCTGCGGCTCTGTTGCAGGTAGCTCGGTTTCCTCAGGTTGTGTCGGGACAGTCGGCTGAGTAGTGTGGGGCGGATCCGTCGGATCAGTAGGTACCGTTGGATCCTCCTTGGGTCTTGTCGGCTCTGTTGGTTTTTCAGTTGGATCTGTAGGATCAGTATGGTCCTCAGGTGCCTGCGGATGGGAAGGTTTGGTTGCACCCGTTTCTTCAGGGACGGTGGGTCCGGTCGGCCCGCCGGTGCTGTTTTCAGCGGGGTCAGTTCCAACTGGGTCTGATGGAGTCGTTGAATTAACGTCTGAATTCTGCAGATCGCCGTTAGGCCCGGGACCGTCAACTCCAACACTGGGGTCAGTCTGACTGGATGATGTCGGTATCTGGGTCGCCTGGTTAGGCCCCGAAGGTGAATTCGTGCAGTTATTCGGGTCTGAGGCGAAACAGCCTGTCAGTACCAGACTGAGAATCAGGATAAAAATAATAAGCTTGCGCATTTGGCATTCTTCCTCTCGTGTAGATTTCACTATATTACACGACTCAGTCTGGTATTTTACAACCTTAGGCTGTTAATTGTAGGTACCCGCGGTTTGCCTCGTCGACACACCTGTCGAGTATCTCGAAAAAACGTCTGGCGGATAGCGCCGAATCCAACCAGAGGGTAGTTCGATAGGAATAGCAGCCTGCCTCCTCGTTTACCGCATGGCTTCCAAAAACGCCGTGCAGATTCAAGTCGTTTGTCATCTGATGCTGCTCGGCAGAATCAGTTTGAGGAAGCGGCTTCGCGAAACGCAAAACAATGAGAGGATGCAGCTCACCAAAAGAAATCTGAATGAAATAATCGCAGTACTTGGTAAATAGGGAGGATTCATCTTCATCTTCAATCTTCATATGGGAGCGGATCTCCCTTCTTGTCTTAGATGCTAGTTGTTTCCGTCTCTGCTGCTCAGCAGCGCTCAGATCACAATATGGCATAGGTTTCCTCCTTTCTTCCAAGGTAGAAAACCTACAGCACCGTAGATGCGTGGGTGATTACACCCCAAATGCGTTGCTGCTCTGTATCCACTTCCACAACCCGCACCGTAACCCGGGCACCGGGCAAAGGTCTGCCTCGCTTCGGAAGTCCACAAAGGCAATCCAGTTCTCCCTCCAGTGTGACGAACACACCGTTCACATCAACATGACCGACAACGCCAACATATTTGTTGCCCGCCACATATCTGCGTGCCGCCCGTTCAAAGGGATTGGGCATTGCTTCCTTTGCGGATACCTCGATCTGGATGCTGTCCCGGTGGCTCCGATCCAGCTCCATAATGCGAACCAGAATGCGGTCTCCAGGCTGATGCAGGATAGTTGCATCCATTACACGCCGATAGGTCAGATCCTTTACCGCGATCCAGCTCTCAACGCCGAACACTTCCACGAAAACACCGGATCGAACAACGGAAACAACACGGGCTTCTACCACGGCTCCGGTGTAGAGCAGATAGTTCCCTTCCCGGTCCGTGCCATAATAGAACTGCTTCCGTTTGGCACGCATAGCATCTAGGCGACTGCCCACAGCTATGCCGTTATCCGGATCAATTCCCTTGACGATGTAATCCACCTCAGCACCTAAGCGCCGAAGCAGCATATCGTTGTAGGTAGATCGTTCGCTTCGATCCTCCATTTCTTCCGGCAAGTCAACCATCTCGTCCGCGGGGATGATAACTTTGATGTTGCCATGGTAAATGACTGCCATGTTGCGACCACTGGTTCCCTGCTCCTCCAAACCGGTAAAAGTACCGGACAGGATTCGCTTGGATTTTAGGGACTCCAGCATGTCCAGCAAATCATTCTTGGTCCTATCCGCTGCGGTTTCTACGGTGCGTCTGCCATCGATGGAAATAACTCGCTCGCTAGTTCCAATAAAGCTGCGAAGCTTCTGGTAAGTAGAGGGTTCCTTAGGAGCTTCCTCCTCTTCGGCGTCCTCTGCAGAAGGCGCTGCTTCCGCAGGTGTCTCTGTGTCAGACTGAGTTTCTGCTGTCGCTGTCTTCCGGCGCCGGCGTTTCGGTTTCGGTTCCTCAGCCTCAGTCTGGGGAGCAGCCTCAGGTTCTTCGAGATCTGCAGGGCCTTCGATCGGAATTCTGCCGTCTTGACCGGTATTCAGGTCAGTCTGGAGATAACCCTCTGATGTGTCAGGGCCAGCACGTTGGTCCATTCCTTCCAACTCCGGACTCACATCGTTTCCGGGCTGGACAGTGTCAATGATTTCACTCATGACAATTCCTCCTTATTTAGAAATCTGATGGGGGTTTTGCTGTGCCATATCCCCGCGTTTTCCTATCCGGCCGCTTCTGTGCACTCGGCGCAGGGACAGAAACAGGTTCAGTCTGGTAGGCGGGCATTGGCCGAAGCGGCGTGTAATCATACACGCTGCGCTTCACTATTTTCTTGGACATGGGGTGCTTGGTGTAGTCTAGCTTTTTTAGTTTCAGCATATTACAGCCTCGAATCACCACAAGCATTTCATCATTAGGCAAACGAAGCACCTCATCCGGTGTGAGTAACCGGCGTCTCCCCTGTCCCTCGGTATGCCGGTATTGCGGGATGACTTGTGCCACCGCAATCGTTTGGCGAACGGTCATAGTGCTGTTCACCATTACGGAGATATCTCCACTGCGCTCCGAAAAGTAGGTAGCTGAGGTGTCATCCGTACAGCCAAGCATCAGTTGAATGTCGGCATTACCGATAATTTCTGACCATAAGTTATTGGGATACCGGTTCTGAAGCTGGCCCAAGCTCTGTACTGCCAGCATTACCCGGATGTCCCGGGATCTGACAGTAGACAGTGTTCTTGCAAAATCAGAACCGTCCTCTGCTCCTCCGATTCGTCCCACATTATTAAACTCATCCAGCACCAGGTTGACAGGTACGTCACAACGACCGTTCGGCTGTGCATCAGCGTACCGGGTCAGTTTGATGAACAGGAAAGAAAAGAACAGCGATGACAGGAATGCCATGCTGTTGTCCTGATCACTCAGAATAATGTAATACGCACATTTGCGTTTACCTGGAGCTGTCAAATCAATGTCGGAGTATTTTGTAATGCGCTGGACCGCCCGGTCCTGCAGCACCTGAAGGCGAGTACCCAGACCCAGTATGATACCGGATTTGACCGTGTCGCTGGCCTGAGAGAACAGGTTGTACGGTGCCCGGGCCGGATGATCTATAGGCAGCTTTTCAAAGATCGCTGCCAGCTGACGCTCACTGTATGAAGTAAGCATCTGATACACAGCGGGCAAGTGTTTATCCTCCTTGGCTTTATTATGGTCATAATCAGTTTGGAGGATCAACGCACGGAGCAGATTGGCTTCGCCGTTATCCCAGAAGTGATCTCCTTTTCCAGAGCTGGTATTGCCGATAATAACATTGGTAAGCATCTGGGCCATCAGGGTATCACCGTTCAAGTCTGACATACAGTTCCACGCATCTCCGTGATCCGGGTCTACCAGGTTGAAGATTTTTACATCATATCCAGCATTTCGGAACAACTCCGATGTATCTGCATACATTTCTGCCTTACTGTCAGTGATGATCACAGACTCACCCCGGTTTAAGGCTTGAAATAATGCATTGCGAATAATAGCCCGGGATTTCATGGTACCGGATGCACCGAAGATGGCAATGTGTCGGTTGAGTCTGGTATCGACCGGCATACAGACTGCTTTTCCTTTATACTCACCCAGTATAGTGCCCTCAGCCTTCTCGATGGGGCTGACCTCTAGCATCTCCTTCATTTCCTGATCGGTCATCCATGAAGCGGATCCGTATAAGCCGGATTTGCTGGTGGTAAAGCCCCGGGGATCCCGCTGCTTGCTGTCGAACTTATCGTGGAACTTTACATACAAGAATATCGCTCCGCAGATTCCAATGAGCAGAAGCATTCCCTTGATGCCATTGCCTGTAAAAGCCAAAGGCAAGCAGGTCAATGGACTCCAGTTTACGGGCTGCATAGTGGCCTGCCCGGAGAGTCCGTTGTCATTGAGCCAAGCATCGTAGTTTGAGAGCAATTGACTTGATAAGCCTCCCAGATAGAGCAGCGCAGCGACTCCAAGAATTGCGGCAACGATAATTGCTATCATTCGCTTCTTATCTGTCATATAAATTCCTCCGCTTTACGCCAAGCTCTTCCTCGATCTGCGCCAGTTCAATAACCTTCACGCTGGCAAGCCTTCCGATGTAGGCCTGCAGCAGGGATGTCTGCTGGGGGTAGCACAGAATTTCAACCGTCAGACCGGTTTGATGACTCAATGCACTGCGAAACCGCTGAAGCCGGGCAATGTCGCAATCAAGAAATGAGTATACATAGATACCGTCAATGAAAGCATCATACTCAAAATCGCCGTGATTATAGGACCGCTCGCTGGGATCAAAGAGGTAATCCAGAATCTTTTCTTTCCAGTCTGACACACAGAACAGACGTAGAAGTCGAACACCATAGTCATTCATAGGGACCGCATGGATATGCCGGAAGATGGAATCGAAACGGTTATCCTTCCTCCGGTTCTTTCCGATCTCCAGAAGGGTCTCTAAGGCTACGCTGTCAGACTCAGCCAGAAGGACCGCCGAATCAACGGCATTTATTTGCGCGTTGGCGCCGGCAATGCTTTTCAGATTCTGCTGCGTCTTGAACTCACCCAAACCGGACCACTTCATTGCGGCATCCCTGGTGTTGTACACCGCGAGGCACTGTCTTCCCGCAAAGATTGCTCCGACCATTCGGCTGAAGCAGGTCTTATTTAGTTCAGTCTGACCGATGCGCTTGATATCCTTGGCCATATATAAGGATGGCTCATCCGGGATGTTTTTGGAATATCCGGTTTGGAGAAGCTGCGGCAACAGATATGCGCGTATCTCTATATCCGCATTCATACACATCGCCACAGCCTCACCCACTCGGTGGAACCGATCCCGATGATCCTGATCGCCGGGAATATCGTGCCCGGCAAATGCACTTAAGTAATATTCTTCCGCACCGATCCATCTGAGTATGGGAATCCCTCCCTTAAAGAAGCGAACGGATTTCCATTTGCCTTTGCCACAAACATTCAAAAGCCGGCAAGATATCTTCTCACCAGTATCCGGATTTTGAAAATCCTGTTTCGTGTTCAGCTTATTGACCAGCACCTTATAGACCCGTTCATTACCAAGCAAACCGAGCGATTGGATAGGAAAATCACCCACCACGGACAGGAGTGTAATGAGCCGATGAACCTGACTGCCGGGGCGAACATAGATCATTTCTTCTCACCTTCGCCCTTAGAAATCAGGTCCGGATGACTGCTCTCTCCGACCCGATGTCGTATCTTTTTCGGCCTAAAAACCGGGGTACGCCCCCCCATTTCCTGCTCCTCAGGGTTTATGCAATCCGGTCTGCGAGGTTTTTGGCCGTTTTTGCATAAGATTTTTTGAGGTTTATACCTTCGTTTCATGGAGCTTGACCCCCTCGTCGCCGATGCCGGGAAGCCGTTCCAGAAAAAAACGGAGTTCATCCTGAGGCACCACATACACTTCGGTGCGATCCTCAGATCCAGGAGCGCTGCAATAGAAGTGCCAGCACACTGCGGCACCATCATCCTTCATGGTGTGCATCGCCACGGTATCAGAGACCATATTGATCTCGATATTATCATGATCTCTCCACTGCCGCTCCGGGCGGGCGCGGTCATATACATGACGGTAGCAGAGTACCGCGTCCGGATAAATTGCTCTAGGCTTACCAGTGAAAAACCGGTCCATAGCGGGATACAGAAATCCGCGCACATACTCAGCGGACCCCCTGTCCTTTTTGGGAAGCAGGGCGGGAATCCGCAAGCAGAACCAACCTTCATCGGTGTAACCCATTTGAACAGGGATACATTCCGCAATGGTACGATCCACTGCTGCCTTGGCCTGGGGGTTATCGGTATACAGGGGCAACGCTCTGCAATTGAGAATATATTTCTCGCTCAGTTCCTCCAGCTTCATAGCTCTTTCCAAAGCAGCTTCTATGTTACCGTTCTTCCAAAACCATCTGGCCGCTTCCATATGGGATTTCATTTTCCCGTACTGTGCCTCAATCCGGTCTAACAGGATTTCAAAATCAGTCTTTTCCATTGTCGCTTTCCTCCTGGGAATAAAAGGTTACCACCGGCTCGCCATCTCCACGGGATTTCACCGTGGCAAGCAAACAGGGGGCATCGGGTAATTGCAATCGCGGTGCTATCGAAATGTCAGGCACCACAATAATGAACTTCAGATCTTCATCCGGTTGCAAAAGTCTTACCTGACTTTCTTCCCCTTCATAAAGAACAATGATCTCATAACCAATGTTCTCCTTTAGGAAAAAGACCTGGGACGGATAATTTGCGGCATAGTGATCCTTAGGGTCATCGAGCTTATTGATGAACTTCGCCAGTACCCATACCGCCTGAATGATCCGCTGGTCAGGCTTGGCAAGCGGATCCAAAGCAATGTAAGTACCGTCCAGGATCTCTGTGATCCGCAGACTTCTCCGTAGCGTATACAGAAGCCGTTCTGCCTTTTCTTCAGGCATATTCAACATCTTCATAACTTGTATTTTGGGCAATGCGCCATACTGGTAAAGCCAGTTCACAACGCACTGCTCCTCTGGCAAAAGCATGGTTATTTACCTCCCAAAATGCGTATTTTGCTTAAAATGCGTATTCTTAACCGGAATACGCTTTTTCGCGCTGCCGTTCACGAAGAATTGCCTCTAGTTCTGCGCGGTCAGTCGTGATCAGTTCCTGCTCCTCCCGGGATGCCTTGATAACAACCGGGACCTTATTATTATTGGAATTGATCAGAGCCTCACCTCGCTCGAAACGGGTAATAGCTCGCATCTCCGTGGGCGTTAGTTTCAAGATATCCTGAACATATTTTGCCTCATCCGGCTCCAAATTCAGGATGACCTTATTTTTACTGTTGTTGATGATCGCTCTGCCGTACTTACCTCCCTCCAGTGAAAAGAAGTCGGAAAGATCTTGCGTAGCAGCAATTGCAGCCGTACCAAAGCCACGGGCTGTTTTAAACAGAGTCAAACAGAACTCTGCCGCCTGATTGGAGGCTGCTGCAGAGCCGGTGGCCGTTTCACCGATCAGCTTCCAGATCTCGTCGATGAAAATAGCTTTCTTTTTGGTAATGTCCGTCTTGATGCTGTCCCACACATAGTCCAGCGCAATAAACATACCAACAGGAAGAAGCTTGCCTTTCAGCTCAGAAAGGTCAAAGACGATGTACTTGTTACTGAGATCTACATTGGTCTGATTATTGAACGACTGGGCAGAGCCGGTCACAAACCTGCTGACGATCACAGCAATTCGGTTCGTCATCTCATTCTCCAGAAGGTGGTTATACAGATCGCCCAGGATAGGCATCGGCTTCATCTTCGGTGGATTGGCCTTAGCATCCAGATAAACTGAATCGTTATCATGGGTAATGCCGAAATCCGCATACGTCTTGATGAGAGCCTCGTCCAGAAGCTGTTCCTCCTCGTTAGACATATCAGGAATCAGCAGTGCAAAGAAGATCATTAGCTGCTGGATCTTGCTTGCCAGCATAGAACCCATCTCCACATAATCTACCGCATCGATCAGTTCCATCTCCGGGGCAATGGTATGCCGGATCTCCATAATGTTGATGCAATGCGGAGATCCCGGAGCGATCCGGACAAACTGTCCGCCGATCTTATTACACGCACGACGGAACTCATGCCCCTTAATGGGAGCGATGATGAAGCTTTGGATTCCCCGCATTCGCATCCGAAGGGCCAAAAGCTGCATAGAGAAGGTTTTACCTGCTCCGGAAGTACCGATGATATTGAGATTGGCGTTTTTGTTCTTCTTGGTATCAAACAGGTCCACGATACAAAGAGAATTGTTGTGCCGGTTCACACCGAGAAGGACACCGGAATCATCCGACATTTCAAAGCTGGTGAACATATAGGTGCTGGCTGCGCCGCTGGTCAGTACATTGCGCTGAGATTTCTTTGCCAACGAAGGAGACATCTGTAGAAACGGCATTACTGTTTTCAACGCCGCCTCCTGCTGAAACTTACAGTCGCTGACATACATATCCATAGACTTGAGAAGATCGATCATCTTCTGCTTGCGCCATAGCAATTCCTCATAGCTACGAGCAGATACCGTAACAAAGCAGGACATATAAAACAGGTCCTCATTATTGGATAGACCATGCTTGATGTAGTATCCCGCCTGGATGGAACTAGTCAGCTCCTCGTAATCCGTACTGGTATCGTGCATGGAGCGCAGTTTCGTGCGGTTCAACCGGATACGCTGAGCAACCTTGTCGATGCTCCTGCTCCGGTTCTCCCTCCGAAGGAACACATCCACATCCACGCCTTCACCGGCATTGATGATGGAGGACATCCATCCGGCACGAACCGCACTGGGGTAGCCGCTGCTCTTGATATACAGGAAGGTGTAGTACAACCCGTCCATCACCACATAATGATGATGGGTCAGATCAATACCTCTGGGGGCAATGAAGTGTGCCATTCGGATATTCGGTACCGGGTCCACGCCGATCACTTTATTCTTCGCCGCCATGGTGTCAATGACCACATGGTTGATCCTGCTGGTAAAGGGTTCCTCCACACAGGAACGGCGGTTAAAGAACATATACAGAATCTCAGCAAGGAACTCGTCCGGATCTTTCGGATCCAAAATAGCATTGCCACATTGGAAGAAATAAGCACGGGCATTCTGCTCTGCAGTCTGCATCATACTCAGAACCTGACCGTAATCCTCTTTGTCACCACGACGGGATTCTTCATATTGAAAAATAAGAAAGAAGCGTCTTGTCAACGCTTCTCTGCTTCCAACATCTTTGATCAGGCGGATATAGCCTTCGCCCATATTCCGGCAGGCTTCGCTTTCTTCCTGTTCCAGCTCCTGGCGGACCATAGCAACATGCTTATCCGAGTCTGCCCTGCGCGTGATGCTCTTGAACTGCATCTGCATAGGTGAGATCTTTAGCCAGGCAGCAAAGGAGCAAATGATATTGTACTGCTCCTCCTCAGACCGCAGCAGGAAATTTACCGGCTCGATCTCCAGGATCTTGATGAATCTGCCATCTGTGGTCTCAATAACACCATTGGCAATATTGCGGATAGGAATAAAGTCCTGTACGAAATCCAGCTTCTCAGGCCTTCTTTTTGGTTTTTCCGCCTTTCTTTTTGCGGATTTGCCGCGGGTCATACTTATATCCAACCCTCCTAAAATGTAATCTTCGGCGGCTAGTGAGAAAAGTCAGCATATGGCCGGCATATTGCAACAGCGAATCTCCATCAATTCCCATCGCTGCCAAAACACCGAGCGGAATCAGCGTCACTGTCGCAACCACGATCCGCACTGTCGCTGTCATGGGGATTAGAAAAAGAATCGGATACCCGACAGCTGCCAGCAGGAACAATGCCTCAATTGCGTTTCTTGTCTCCAGCATGCCGCCGAGGATCTTGCCGGAGTCCGTGTAGTTCGCCGGAATGGCGTAAATGTTACTGTATTCTTTATCATCCATAATGGACACCTGCCTTACGGTTGAGTGGAAGCTGTTCCGTCCAGCATCTCGAAGTCCACATTCTTGGGTCTGCGAAGGGACAAGCCAGCTTCATAGCTTGGGGTATTCAGGATCACACCGCTGCCACTGGAAGAATGTACCCACATCCGCTCTCCATTTTCACCGTACCCAGCAAAAATGAGAACATGGTTCCATCCGTTGCCGTCGTCATCCATAAGGAATCCGAGATCTCCGGGCAGAAGTTCGTCGGCAGAAATGGCATAGGATTCATCCCATTGGCTCCATGTTCCGCCATAAAGACTAACACCAACTGCCGTCTTATAAACCCAATCCGTGAATCCTGAGCAATCCAGTCCAAAGGGACGGATCGTACCGGAACTGGGTGATCCTGCAGCAGTTACCAACTTGGGTGTGTTCCATTCGTCATTCCATCCGGGTGCAGATTTACCGCCCCAGAAGTATGGCACCTTACCAACCAGAGAAAGCGCTGTGGTAAGAATGTGCTTTCTGGTAGCATTGACATTCTGCCGGTTCACAAAGAAGATCAGTTCCGCGTCTGTAAGCGGGACTGCCTGACCTTGTCCTAATGTCCCGTACAGCGTCATCTTCAAACCGTTGGCCATACTTTGGATTGCCTGACCATAGGTTGTATTGAATCCCTGATACTGGGCACTCAGATCAATGCCGAAGGCACTGGCAATCACGGTGTTATCAAAGGGATGAATGGTGCATTCTACAAACTTAACGCTCTCTTTCGTCGGTTCCAGTGTTTCCGTACCGTTCGGCTCGTAGTAAGTTGAGGTGGATGTTCCGGTGATCCGCCCATTGGCATATACCGGTACAGTCACGCTTACAGCTTTGTACGCATCAACCGTTACCGCCGTTTCGCTTTCATGTGCCTCTTCCGGCAGGTAATAGGTGCGGGATTCTGTTGTATAGGAATACTTGGCAACACCGTTTACGGATCCAACATAGGTGATCCTTGTAACAACCGTCACTGTAACGGATTTGTATGTGTTGTAAGTCACAGGCACAAGAATTTCTTTTTCCTGCTCAACAGATGTCACCGGAAACATACTGCCGGAAACGGCTGTTAGCTTTGCAATCATATCCGATTCACTGGTGTTCTGCTGACCCTGCGCCGCGGAATATGCTGCCAGTATGTAACTGACATCATATCCGGAAGAAGACTGAGCGTAATTGATCAGGGCCTCCATCGAGAGGTCATAATCATATCCGCCGTCATTGATGATCTGTTCCACCTTGGCAAGGGATTGGTCGTATCCCGAGTCAACCACCGCCGAAACCGAATCTGCCATGTGCGTGTATGCTGTCATAAGCGAGTTTGTGTTCGGCGCATTGGAGCCGCTGCTTTCCGGTGTCTTACCGAAAATAATTGCCGGCAGGTTTACTACCACAACGATCAGAAACACAAGAACAAGGCAGATACAGATCAGTATTTTGTAAAGCGTATGGCGCAGCGCCCAGGCGGCAGACAGAATCGCACCCCAGGGACCGCCTGCTGCAGTACCGGCAGCAACTTCAGCGACTGCTTTGCCACCTTCCACACTGGCTTGTACCGTTGCGGTAGCGGCATTGGCAGTAGCTTCCGCACCTTTCGCAGCTGCTTGCTTTGCTACTTCCTTGCCGGCCTGCTTTGCTGCTTTTGCCATTTGACCGGCTGCTTGACCATAATTGTCAGAGCCGTCACCCATTTGCTGTCTGGGTGGTTCAGACATTAGAAGCACCTCCGTTCTTAGGAAATAAATCGAGCCGGGTAAATTCCCGGCTCGACCTTTTGATTAGCGTTTTCTGCGTGGTGCCCTAGTATCTGTATTGGGTCTGGCCTTAGGTGCCTCATAACGAGTGGGTGTCTGCTTGTACCGTACTGTCTCAACAGATACGGTCTTCACATTATCACCGTCATAGACCGGCTTACCCTTATCGTAGACAGGTTTCCGGTCCACAGCTGCCTCACCGTGGATTGCATACCACTGGCCGCCATTGACATCCTGATAGACCTGATAGTCACCTCTAGGCGGTGCAAACTGCGCGGTATCATAGAACATGGTACCAGAGCCGTTTTCATGCCGCACCTCGAAATGGCCGTCCAATCTCTGAGCGCCATCCACAGAAGATACCTGCTGTTCGTATCCGGGCATAAACTGCTGGAACTGCGCCTGATTATAGGCCACAGCAGCCTCACCGGGTTCAAAGTCAGGCATATCTGCGTGCTGCTGCATCGCATACCAGTCAACACCGTTAGCCGACTGCATAACTGTATGAGGCGCATCCGGTTCGTCGTAGAAAGCACTGTTGTACCACATGGTGTTTCCGCCATCTGGCATACTTGCCTCGATTGCACCGGCTTCCACCGTTCTGAGAACAGTACCCTCCGGTGCATCCGGGAAATTTGCAGCAACCTGTGGTGCCTCTGCAGGGCTTCCGGTAAATGCAGGAGCATCATAGAACTGACCTGCATCCGGGCCACTGGCCATCTGATACCAGCTGGAACCATCCGAAGCAGTAACGACACTGTGCGGGCCGCCGGGTTTTTCGAACTGATCGGTGTTGAACATCTCTACGGATGTTTCCTTACCGTCAGCGCCAACGACCTTTGTGCTGATCTGTCCGCCGGTGATCTGCGTATCGGTTAATTGCATGCCGGACATCTGGGGAATGTAATTACCCAAACTGCGGTCTGCAATCTCTCCGCCGATCGTACCAGACACATTGGGTGTTCTGATAGCAACAGAAGAAATGGAGTCACCTGTAAGCGTAGCACCGTTTCTCGCCGCCATACCACCGAACACCCGGCCTACAAAACCAATGGTACCGCCAGCACCCATTCGGGTACCACCCTGGACCACTGCGTCTCGGACATAACTGTTCCCTTTGAACTGGTTAGCAAAGCCCGCAGCAAATCCAGAAGCGGTATTGGTTGCTCCACCAATTGCTCCGCCTGCCGCGTTGGCACCACGGAACATTCCGCCTGCACTGCGAACACCACCCATGCCACCTGTCAGGACCCGGGCCGCCATCAGCATTTCCATACCCATTGTAGAGCCAGTCTGGGCAACATTGAGACCCATAGCAGCCAAATAGGAATCGAACTTCTGCGCTGTCTTCAGGAATGCCAATGCGCAGAAGAGCCACAGGAAGATGCTGCCCTTGCCGGACGAAAGCGCACCACCATTACCAATGTATTGGCCCACCGAGGAATTGAATGCTCTGAGGAACCAAACATTCAGTACTAGCAGCAAGAGCTGTGATCCAACCATTCGACACCAGGACTTGAATACGGGAGAGGTGGATTTGGATGCACCCATACAGTAGGCAAGCGGAGAAGTGTAGCACAGAACGCCTACAACAACATAGCGTTCAACCACTTCCAACAAGAGCTTGAAATAGTTCCAGCCCAATGCGATCTCCAGAATGATCAACAGAATCAAACCTACGACCGAGGCAACGGATATCAGTGTGGTTAGGCCGCTGGTCAGTGCTTGTTCAACTCCGGCAAAAGTGAAGTCTTCCGCCGTAAGCGTCAGATCCATAAGTGCCGTGTAAGGCGCACGGGCAATATCCAAAGCAATCATAAAGATTGGTTTGGCATAACCGATAAGCAGCGCAAACAATGCACTTCTTGCCAGCAGTGTCCACGGGTTTTCCGCTTCTGTGATCGGTCCTCCGTATATTCGGAAGAGCTGCCACACAGTGATCAGGAACAGCAGTGCCCAAGCTGTGTACTGCATAATGGTGAAGGCGCTCTTAACAAAGGGGAAGTACTCTTCCATCGCCAGCATACTGGTTCCCAGAGCTTCCAGGAACAGTCCAGACACAGCATCCATCATCTGAGAGACAATGCTGCTGATCCATGTTACGATGCCTTCAAATATCCAGTCGAGCAAGCTGCATCACCTCCGATCTGCTCGACCGAGCATGATCAAGGTGAATAATTACCGCCCTGTACCAACGGCTGCAGATAAGCGACGATAAAGCCCAGGGTATTCAAAACAACCCAGGTGACAACAATTCGCTTCAGCCAGCTGGTAGCCTCATCGACTGCCCGCTGATTTCTGGAGATCATTCGGACAAGCAGCGCGACTGCCGCCATTGTAACTGCTACAATGGTGGAAATACCAACGAGCTGGCCGTAGATATCCTTCATGATGGTGGAGAAACGGGTCCAAATGGTATCGTTCGCCGCCAACATGGGCTGGACAGTCAGCATCATGGCGGTTGCAGTACCCACCAATGACCAATAGGCAGTCTTAATTTTCTGACCGCCCAGCTTCAGTTGTTTGACCATGTCTTGCACCTCCTTACTCTGAAAATAGACAACAAAAAATGCCGCCCCAAAAGCTGATGAACAGCTGTTGAAACGGCTCTTTTATCGCCTTGCCCAGTATTGGACGATACAATTCTATCACATTTACTTTTGCATGTCATTGGCGCGAACCTTGCCATTTTATATGCCATTTTACTGGCATTTCATTTACACGGGAAAGAATTAAACAAAGTTAATACATCCAGCCAGTATTCCAGCTCCCTTGTCGGGGCTGCCCATAGGCGCATTGAAAGAACTGTTATTGCCTGTTCCTTAAGCCTATAATAATGCCTTGTAGAGATATCCAACTCATACAGTATTTCATTATGTTTGAGCTTTTTAGGACAGATATAGGTCGTGTAAATAAGCTGGTATAGCCTTTCGCCGTTTTCCGGTTTCTTTTGTAGGATTGTCAGCGCTTCATTTACTCTATCCAGCATAGATCGGGTTTTTTGAATGGATTCAATTCTGCTTTCCAACTTGCGATTTCCCATCACCACCTCCAAATCTATACGATCAAGCAACTGATCTAATTGTTCAAATGGTTCATCCAATTCCATGGCTATAGTTCCCGGGAAACATTCAACCATCCACGCGATGTTCCGATATTGCTTTAACAGCAACTCAGTGTTGTGATAACGCACTTTGTTCTTCTCTTGTTGAATAGAACGCATGGTTTCATCATCAATATCACTATCTCCGAGAAGTCCTCGTTTAGTCAAAAACTGTATAAAAGCATCGGATTGAGATCTGATTTTTTCCTCTTGCCGCTCATAGAGCATCTGCTCATCCTGTTTGCTCATATGTAAAATACTCCTTTGCATAGCTGTTCAGATCCATTGAGCCACACGGCCCTCGGATCGTATTCGGATCTGCTTGCGAGAGAGAGCATATACTAACCCTACCGCAGTCATATCCACACTTCTTACATATCCTACACAGAGAAAAATACGCGCGTAATAATATGGGGTCTGAATGTGCAACGCGGCTATTTTCTAACTCCGTAAGCGCACGATCCCCTTGGCCCTCAAGCAGTCGCCTGCTGAACCAAGCTACCATACGGCTCATATACTGATGGATTGAGCCACGTTTGCGCGTATTCCGTGCCAAAATGCGTATTTCCTCTAAAATACGCACAACGGCCTCCTGTGTTGGGAGTGAAACCTCTGTATCACAGGGATACAGCTTATTAAAAATGAGACAGCCATAGGAGCCAGGCAGACGGTACAGAGCGAAGACATCCCCATGCTTCTGAAAAAATCTCCATACCTTTGTCTTTTCCCAACCCCAACGCTGTCCCAGGGTTTCCAAAGTCAAAATGGCTCCATACTTACCATACTGAACAGCAGGAGCCATAAATGAGAACACATTGCGGCGATCATTGGAGACAGTATGGCACCAAAGATCTAACCATGCGTCCGCTTCCTCAAATTGATAATTTTGTGCTGCTAATCTTTGCGTTATGTTCCTGGGGAGGCAGAGGAACCCATAACCATCTGTTGTATAAACAGTTCCATCCATACATTCCGCACCGGAACATTTAACAACCCAGTCCAGGATCTGATACGACAGTTTCTTTGTAACAGGATCCAACTCATAGCTGATGTAACCCAGCTCTCGCAATGTATCCATCACCTGAAGGGCCTGGTGCCTCTTCTTTGCCCCAAGAATACTCTTAAGCCCAACAACACCGCCGGCCCACATACCGGGCTGTACGGGGTTGCTGTGGCCGCAGTAGATGGCATTACCCTTTCTAAACGCCGCCCTTGATGCCAGTTTTGCCCATGCACCCATCACCCCTTTGCCCTCTGGCAAATGGGATCTCAGTAATTTGACCCAGTCATATCGCTGTAAACACTGCATTCCCGGCACCTCCTTTGGCTATTTTGGGTATAAAAAATGGGCAGCCCTACAAATAGAGCTGCCCGGCAGATGTATTTATTTTTCTTTGATCCTCACTGTTAGACCTGCAATCGCCTTGGTATCGATTCCTACCAGGAACCAATCTTCACCCATCTCAATGCGTGTTGGGATCCAATCTCCATCGACAAGTGCCTCCATTCTTGTTCCGCAATGAAGACCTCCATAATATTCATTTAGGCTAAACCTAATATCCATACGCCCGCTGTCTGTATCCAATACAAGTGTACCTTGCTTCATGTATGCATCCTTTCCGGCGGCCTTTCGTGCTGCCTCTTCTTGGTCAATCCGATATAATTTCCGCAGATATGCGTCAAAGATTGTACGACGGATCAATACCTTTTTTCCAATCTTGTATACCGCACCAGCCTCACGAGCCAATCGGGTAAACATTTTCAATCCTAAGCCATAGTAATCCGCTCCTTGGTAATAAGTGATAAACTCATGCTTTAGGATCTCAATGTCTTCATCATCCAGTTTATCGGAGAACATCCATAGATTACCACTCATTATGATTCCTCCGAGGGAGCTAGAGTGCTAGGCTCATGGAACTGCTCCAAATACTGGTCGAAGATATCTCGATTTATTAATACTGTCCCGTCAATTCGATATATTGCGCCTGCCTTACTGGCCATCTCCAATAACTTCTTATGCTGTATGCTGTACACAATTTCAGCATCCTTGTAGCGAAGAAATTGCCGACGAAGCCGCTTTGCACTCTCGCGAACATCGTTCCGCTTGCCCAGCTCGAAATATTCTTTTGTCTGCTCACTGATCATGTGCTCAGTTCCTTTCATATTTAGAGTTGTCAAGACAGATGTTGCAGCCTGCAAAAAAGGACACTTTCTGAAATTTCTTACAGAAAGTGTCCTTAAATAACAAGTGCTATATTGCGCTGTGGCTTAACAACTTATTCATGCTGCGTCACAATTATTCGCTAAAACACGCAAATTTGTTGTCAATTTGTTGTCAACCAAAAGCTGAAAAGCCGAAAAAGCGTTGCGGCACAAGGGTTTTTCACTCAAGGGGCCGCATCGTGGGGAACAGGATAACTTCACGGATGGTATCCGTGCCGGTGAGCATCATGACACAACGGTCGATACCCATACCCATGCCGCCTGTGGGAGGCATGCCGTATTCCATGGCATTGAGGAAGTCCTCATCCAGCATTTCGGTCTCGTCATCGCCACGCTCACGCTGCTCCACCTGCTTCATGAAGCGGCCCCGCTGGTCAATGGGGTCATTCAGCTCGGAGTAAGCATTGGCAAGCTCACTGTGGCAGACAAACAGTTCAAAGCGCTCCGTCAGACGGGGATCTTTGGGCGAACGCTTGGTCAAGGGGCTGACCTCTACGGGATACATAGTAATAAAGGTAGGCTGAATCAAATGCTCTTCCACTCTCTGATCAAAGCAGGCATACAATGCATTGCCCCAGGTCTTTTCCGCGGCGTCGGCCAGTTCAACACCCACAGTATTGGCTGCAGCAACAGCCTCGGCATCGTCAGTGATAGCACCGAAATCAATACCCACATACTCCTTAACGGCATCCACCATGGTCAGACGGCGCCAGCCGGGAGTCAGATCAATTTTTTCGCCCATCCACTCCACTTCGTAGGTGCCCAGAATTTCCTTTGCTGCACCGGAAAGGATCCCCTCAGCGATGTCCATCATATCGTGGAAATCAGCGTAAGCCTGATAGAGCTCCACAGAGGTGAATTCCGGATTGTGCTTAGGATCCATACCCTCATTACGGAAAATACGGCCGATTTCGTACACACGGTCCATACCGCCGATAATCAGTCTCTTCAGAGGCAGCTCGGTGGCAATACGCATGTACATATCAATGTCCAGCGTATTATGATGGGTAATGAAGGGACGGGCAGAGGCACCACCGGCAATGGTATTCAGCACCGGGGTCTCCACCTCGATATAATTCATATTGTCCAGATACTGCCGCATAAACTTGATGAACTTGGAGCGGATCACAAAGTTCTGCTTCACCTCGGGATTCACCATCAGATCCACATAGCGCTGACGGAAACGAATCTCCTTATCGGTCAGACCATGGTACTTTTCGGGCAGGGGCAGCAAAGACTTGGACAGCAGGATCACATTCTTTGCCCGGACTGAGATCTCTTCCGTCTTGGTCTTAAAGATCTCACCCTCAACGCCAATGATATCGCCGATGTCATTCTTCTTGAAGCGGTTGTATTCCTCTTCGCCCAACTCATCGATCTTGACAAACAGCTGGATCCGGCCGGTGGCATCCTGCAGATCGCAGAACATAACCTTACCCTGTCCACGCTTGCTCATCAGTCGGCCGGCCACACGGACGGTCTTGCCTTCATAGCCTTCATAATCTGCCTTGATGGCCGCGGAGTCCGCGTTAAAATCATACTTGGTCTGCAGGAAGGGATCTCTGCCCTCAGCCTGCAATGCCGCCAGCTTCTCGCGCCGGATCTGGGCCTGCTCGGAAACAGGCAATTCAGCCTGCGGTACAAAATTTGCCATAGCTTAGCCCTCACGAGATACACTGACGACCTTCATCTCATAAGAGCCGGCAGGAGCGTTGACGGTGAAGGTATCACCGGCAGACTTACCCACAGCGGCACGGCCGAAGGGAGAATCATCAGAAAGCTTGTATTCCATGGGATTGGCTTCCTGAGAGCCGGTAATGCGGTAGGTGGTCTGCTTGCCGGTCTTTACATCCTCAACAACCACCGTACAGCCCAGACCCACGCGGCCGGTAGCCTCGTTCTCATCCTCAATGATAACGGCATGAGACAGGATATCCTCGATTTCCGCAATGCGTCCATAGAGCTTTGCCTGCTCATTCTTGGCAGCATCATATTCGGAGTTTTCGGACAAATCGCCATAGGAGCGGGCTTCCGCGATCATTGCCGCGATCTCACGCTCACGGGTGGTCTTCAGATAGTTCAGTTCCTTTTCCAGATCCTGCAGACGCAGACTGGTAATCTTAAATTCCTTTGCCATATTCAAAATCCTTTCTCAGATAAAAATGTCCATAGCTTTGAATATTATATTCCATTTTTTTCTTTCAGTCAAGGTGCTTTTTGAAGTTTTTGCTATGTTTTGCATATACATACGGGGACGATGCAGTCACCGTCCCCGTAAATATCATTTTTCTGCAAGTGCTTTCACTGCTGCCTGGATCTGGGGATCCGCCTCCGGTACCAATGTACCTGCGTAGATGGCATTGGCAGTTTCTGCGTCCACCGGAACCATCACATCCGGCATGATTCCCTTTTGGGCAAGACTAACGCCGTTGGGCGTATAGTATTTGCCGGTAGACAGGCCAACGGCAGATCCGTCCGGCAGCATATAGGTATACTGGAAATACCCCTTGCCGGTAGTCTGCTCGCCTATCACAATTGCTGCTTCATATTCTCTGAGCGCAGCGGCAAAGAATTCTGCTGCTGAGTAGGATTCCCCATTGACTAATACCGCCATAGGAAGCTCCAGACACTTTTCATCAGAGGTTTCCACGGTTTCCTTACCCGCATAATCCTCAGTACGGAAAAGCGGCCCCTCCGGCAGAAGATAATCCAAGACCCCTACCATTTCCGATGCGGCACCGCCGCCATTGAAACGCACATCAAAGATCAACTTTTCTGCACCCTCTGCCAGAAGCTGCTCAATGGCAGCAATGGTTTCCGTTTTACATTTATCATTAAAATTGACAATGCGCACAAGGCCGATCTTATCCTGCAGCATCTTTCCCGTGGCAACCGCTGTTTTGATCTGCTTGCGGGTGACCATGGCTGTGATCTGCTTACCGCCCCGCTCCACAGTGATTTCCACTTGGGTGTTCTCTTCACCACGGATCTGATTCTTAATCTCGTCCAGAGACTGTCCAGCCACAGACTTTCCGGCAACTGCGACGATCACATCCCCCACCAAAAAGCCGGCTTCCTCTGCGGATCCCCCCGCAGCCACCTGTGTGATTAACAGGCCCGTCTGGTCTTCATTGACCGTGATGGTAACACCAATGCCAACATATGCATTGTTTTTCTGCTCCGTAAGGGCAGCTACCCGATCCGCAGGCACATAATAGCTCCAGCGGTCTCCCAGTGCATTGACCATGGCATCTGCCGCAGCGTCTTCAATAAAGATTTTGTCCGCGTCCCCAATAAAGCGGTCCAGGATTAACTCTTCCAGTGCGTCCAGCTTGGACTGCTCTTTTTTCCCACTCAATCCCAGTACCACCGAAATGCTGAGGGCCGCGGAAAGAAGCGCAACCAGAACATAGGACATTATTTGTTGAAATTTCTTCATGTTCATAATTCTACCTCATAACAGGCTTCCCACAGTCCGAACGGACTGTGGGATCATTTTACCCAATATAATCCATGGGATTCACTGCGACACCGTTGTAACTGATGCCAAAATGCAGATGCAGACCCGTTGATGTACCGGTAGTACCAACACATCCAATCACTTGACCGGCCTGAACAAAATCGCCGGCTTTTACACTTGGGAATTTGCACATATGCATATATGTACTGGTAAAACCGTCTGTGTGGTCGATGACAACATAGTAGCCTGCAGTGGAACTGTAAGTAGCAGTTCTGACCACGCCGGAACGGGTAGCGTAAATAGGCGTATGACCAACTGCCAGATCCACACCGGCATGGTATCTCTTGTCACCGTGAACAGGATGGATACGCCAGCCAAAGGGACTGGAAACATAAACATAGTCACAGGGAACCAACCAGGTAAGACCGCCGGGAGGTGTCATGGCACTGCCGCCCACGCCGCCGCTGCTGTAAGAGGGGGCCTTGGTAGTAGGCGGCACAGAGGTTGCAAGCCATTCCTGATACTTGACCTTATCGTACTCTTCCTCTTTCGCGGCGATCTCCTTCTCCATTTCAGCCAGTTCTTTTTCCTGCTCTTCCATCAACGCTTCGAACTCTTCGCCTTTTGCAAGCAGTTGGGTCAAAAGTTCCTGGGCTTCCTGCGCCCTAACCTCCAGCTCTGCCTGAGCAGCAGCAAGCTCTGCCTTGCTTTCTTCCAGAGCCACCTTTTCTGCAATCAACGATTCCTTGGCCTCCGCGACTTCCTTGGCTACCTTGCTCATTTCATCCAGACGGCGGCGATCGGAGGCTGCGATCTCTTCGATCATATTCAGCCGGTCCAGCAGATCCGAAAAGCTATTCGCCTGAAACAGAACAGACCAATAGGAAATGGCGCCATCTTCTTCCATGGCGCGGATCCGCTCTTTGTTCTTCTCATTCAGCTCCGCCAGACGCGCCTCTGCCTCGTCCAGCTCCTCCTGCTTATCCGCAATCAGCAGGGCATACGCAGCGATCTCATCATTTTTAATATCGATCTGTGCCTGCTGAATGCCAACCTGCTGCTCAAGGATGCTTTTCTGCTCCATCAGTCCGCGGACTTCCGTCACATTATCCTTTTTCTGCTTCTCCAGTTCATCGATCAGGGCCTGCATTTCCTTCTGATCATCTTTCATATTGTTGATCTGATCTTTGATCTCACTGGAAGTAGCGGCATGAGCCTGAGGCAAAATGCCGATGATTAAAGTAAGAAGCATAACGGCAGCCATAAAGCCAGCCAGCAGCGATATCCAAAACTTTTTGTTTTTCAACTTGATTCTCCTTTGTTAGACATCCATAAACTTACGAATCGATGTCCAGCTTCCCACGACACCTACAAACAGTCCGGCAGCAGCAAAGGTTGCCACCATGGGGATCAGCAAAGTCTCGAAAGGTACAAAAGTGAACAGCTTCAGTGTGTCCACTTCATGAAGCTGCTGCAGCAGCCAGTTATAAAGCACCCATTCCAAGCCGAAGGCTACAGCCGCGCCCAACATGCCCAGTGTGAATCCTTCCACAACATAAGGCAAACGGATAAAGCCGTTGGTTGCGCCCACCATTTTCATAACGGCAATCTCATCCCGCCGCTCATGCATGGCGAGCTTAACCGTATTGGAAATAATCAGCAAGCTGACGACCAGCAGTATCGCAATGACCGCCAAAGACGCAATGCTCAAAATATTTTCCAATGTTGCAAAACCTTCTGCCAGTTCAAAAGCCGCATTGATCTTGGCGACACCCTTGATCTGCTCGATCTCCGCAACGGTTTGCGCCATAAGATTATTGTTTTCCAGTGTTACCACAACCCGGTGCCGCAGATCGCTGGCATCCACACCACTGAAGGCCTCATCGCCCTCATGATCGGCAATGAATTCTTCCAACGCCTGTTCCCGGCTCTTTAAATCCGCCTTGTAGACATTTTCCAGCTGACGGATCTTACTTTCAATGGCCTGAGCCTCAGAAAAAGGAAGATCCTCCTCCACATACACCAGAATCTCATTGGTCTTGTTCAGATTCTCTACCATGATGCTGACATTATAGGTCAGGATAGAAAAGCTGCCTACAATCAGCAGACAGGCTACCGTTACACACACGGCGGCAAAGGACATGAAGCCGTGAAGAAAGATGCCTCGGATGCCCTCTTTGATCAAATATCCAATATTACTGATTTTCATAATGATAATACCCGTCCATTCCGTCGCTGATGACAACACCTTCGTCAATGGCGATCACGCGCTTGGGGAAACGCTCCACCAGATCCTTCTCATGGGTGACAACCAGCATGGTGGTACCCAGATTGTTGATCTCCATTAGTAGACTCATGATCTCAAGAGATCTGGCAGGGTCCAGATTTCCCGTCGGCTCATCGGCAATGATGGTAGAGGGATTGTTGACCAGTGCACGGGCAATTGCCAGTCGCTGCTGCTCACCGCCAGAGAGTTCACCGGGGTGACGGCGGCTCTTGGTATCCAATCCCACCAGATTCAAAACATACGGCACCCGTTCCCGAATCTCCTTCTCCCGGGCACCGATGGCCCGCATAACAAAGGCCACATTTTCATACACGGTCTTGTTTTCAATCAAACGAAAATCCTGAAACACTACACCGATGGTCCGGCGAAGATAGGGAACTTCACGCTTGCGAATTCTCTCCAAAGAATAGCCGTTAACATGAACAGTGCCGGAAGTTGGCTTCAGCTCGCCGGTGATCAATTTTATAATCGTAGACTTTCCGGAACCGGAAGGACCCACCAGAAATGCGAACTCGCCGTCCTCGATCTGCATGGAAACGCCCCGAAGCGCCTTGGTGCCTACGGTATAAGATTTAACAACGTCAGTAAACTCGATCATATCGTTCACTCCAAAATAAGTGTAACCAAATTGTAACACATTGCAGATATTATGTCAATGCGGCTTTGGAAAAAAACAGAGTTCTGTAAGCTTTTGGCAGTCAGCCTCGAACAAAAGCAGGAGCCTTTGGCTCCTGCTTCTACAATTTAGAGAATATCGTCCTCAGACTCTCATGGAACACAAGATTCGTTTAACCGTCATAGGGCGTTTCTTCCCGGTTGATCAGCACCAAGCGGCTGCCCCGATAGTAATTGACAAGACCCGCTGTGGGGTACACCGTCAGGCTTGTTTCCCGCCAAAGAATACGATTCGGTTACTGTCTTTAATCCACCGCTTCAGCGTTTGCAGCATCCTCTGCCTCCATTTCCCTCAGCAGCTTCTTATCCTGCTTGGAAGAAAGGTCAAGTTTTTCATACATATCCGGTCTGCGCGCTCTGGTGCGGCGCAGAGATTGCTTGCGCCGCCACTGCCGCACCTTTTCATGGTTGCCGGAGGTCAGGATTTCCGGAATAGCCCGACCGTGCCAAACCGCGGGACGGGTATACTGGGGATACTCCAAAAGGCCGTTGAAATGACTTTCATCCTCGAAGCATTCCGGGTCAGCGAGGACACCGGGTACCATGCGGCACACCGCATCCGTCACCGCCATAGCGGCAATTTCTCCGCCGGTGAGGACAAAATCTCCCAAAGAGATTTCTTCATCCACACATTCATCGATGAAGCGCTGGTCAATACCCTCATAATGACCGCAGACCAGCACGATATTCTCCAGCTTACTCAGCCGGATGGCATCTTCCTGCTTGAAGGTGTGACCACAAGGCGAAAGATAAATGGTATGCACCGGCGCGGCAGCCTCCTCACAGATGGCTTCCCAGCAGCGGTACAACGGATCCGCTGTCATCACAGCGCCGCGCCCACCACCGTAGGGATAGTCATCGGTCTGATTCTGCTTATTGGCTGTATAGTCCCGGATTTGGTGGGTCTCGATACGGATAAATCCCCGCTCCTGCGCTCTGCCCAGAATGCTTTCGGACAGCACATCCCCCAGCGTTTCCGGGAACAATGTCATAATATCAATTCTCATCGGTTCTCATTCCCTCAATGACCTGAACCTGCATGGTATTGCTTTCCAGATCCGTAGACAAAACGAACTGCTTCACCGCTGGGATCATATATTCATATTTTCCCTTGACAACATAAACGCTGTTGCCGGGATAATCCAGAACCTCAGTAATCTCACCCAGTTTTTCACCGTCGCAGAAAACCTCCACGCCAATCAATTCAGCGGCGAAGATCACCTCGTCATCAATATCCTCCCGGTACAGAAGAACAGTCTTACCCCGCATTGCCTGAGCCGCTTCCATGGTATCGATACCCTTGAGCTTCAGCAGGTTGCAGGTCTTCTGGATCCGGCAGGATTCTATATCATATTGCGTGCCGTCAATACGGACACGGTCAAATTCACACAAAATATCCGGGCTGTCCACCCAGGGCAGAACCTTCATCTCGCCTTTCACACCATGTGTGGTGACGATCTCCCCTGCCTCAATAAACTGGAGCTTCATAGTTACCTCCTAATATGGGAAAATGCGTGACGATAACGCCACGCATAACCCGTTAATCCACGATTTCGACGGTTACCTTTTCGCCGGTGCGCTGGGCAACAGTCTTTACGATGGTACGGATCTCCTTGGCGATCCGACCCTGACGGCCGATCACCTTGCCCATGTCGCCCTCGGCAACACGCAGCTCCAGAACCTTACCTTCCTCGTCTTCGATTTCGGTAACGGTAACGGATTCGGGATCGTCCACCAGATTCTTTGCCATATACAGCAAAAGTTCTTTCATTGCGCTAACTCCTTCGGGGATCTTACAGCACGCCAGCCTTCTTCAGCAGACCACGGACGGTGTCAGTGGGCTGAGCGCCGTTCTTGATCCAAGCCTGAGCCTTCTCAGCATCAACAGTGATGTTGCCGGACTCCAGCAGGGGGTTGTAGGTGCCGATTTCCTCGATGCAGCGGCCATCACGGGGGCTGCGAGCGTCAGCAACAACGATACGGTAGTAAGGAGCCTTCTTTGCACCCATTCTTCTCAGTCTGATCTTAACCATGAGTTTCACCTCCAAAAATTCTTTCGTAATCTATGATCGCAAAGCTAATTGCTTAGAGCGAACACTTTAAAAACCGGGGAATCCCCCGCCGAAGCCGCCCATGCGGCCCATGCGTTTCATCTTCTTGCCCATGCCTGGGCCGGAGAACTGCTTGATGAGCTTCTGCATCTGCTCAAAGGACTTCAGCAGCCGGTTCACATCCTCCACCTTCACGCCTGCGCCGGCAGCGATGCGCCGTTTACGGGACGCAGCAATGATGCCCGGGTTTTCCCGCTCCTTGGGCGTCATGCTGAGGATGATCGCTTCGGTGCGAGCCATGGACTTTTCATCCACATTGACACCCTTCAGGTTTGCACCACCAGGCATCTGGGCCAGAATATCCTGCATAGAACCCATGCTCTTGAGTTGCTGCATCTGATCGTAAAAGTCCTGCATAGTAAAGCGGTTGGAACGAAGCCGCTCTTCCATTTCCGCAGCTTTCTTAGCGTCAAAAGCCTTTTCCGCTTTTTCAATGAGGCTCAGCACATCGCCCATACCAAGGATCCGGGAAGCCATTCGATCGGGATGGAAGGCTTCGATGTCCTCCAGCTTTTCGCCCATGCCGGCGAACTTGATGGGCTTACCGGTGATGGTACGAACAGACAGCGCAGCACCGCCTCTGGCATCGCCGTCCAGCTTACTGAGCATGACGGAGTCGATATCCAGCCATTCATTGAAGCTCTGAGCCGCGTTGACCGCGTCCTGACCGGTCATGGCATCCACGACCAGCATGATCTCGTCGGGCTTAACGGTGGCCTTGATATTTTTCAGTTCGGTCATCAGTGCTTCATCCACATGGAGCCGGCCGGCGGTATCCAGAAATACCATATCGTGGCCGTGCTGACGGGCATAGGTGACCGCTTCCTTAGCAATGGCCACAGGATCGGTCTGACCCCTTTCAAACACCGGGATTCCCAGCTTCTCACCGCAGACCTTCAGCTGGGTGATAGCCGCAG
Organism: Oscillospiraceae bacterium; assembly: GCA_017408725.1. The sequence continues at coordinate 27,659 of JAFQUA010000001.1, read as the reverse complement.
GCCGGTAAATATCGCAGGCGACCAGCAGTGGGTTCTTCCCCTGCCGCTTCATAAGTCCGGCAAGCTTAGAGCCGTTGGTAGTCTTACCTGCACCCTGCAGACCCACAAGCATCACAACCGTAGGGCCGTTGGGGTTAATGGTAATATGCTTTGCATCGCTGCCCATAAGCTTGGTCAGCTCTTCATTGACGATCTTAACAATCATCTGGGCAGGAGTCAGCGACTCCAGAACATCCGCGCCAACACAGCGCTCTGTAACGGACTTGGTAAAGTCCTTGCAAACCTTATAGCTGACATCCGCCTCCAGCAGTGCCATGCGGATCTCACGCATAGCCTCCTTGACATCAGCTTCCTTTAAGCGGCCTTTGCCGCGAAGCTTTTTGAAGGTGGCGGAAATTTTTTCAGTTAAGCCTTCAAATGCCATAATTTACTCCTCTAACCCCTGTGCAGCAGCAAGGATCTTCTCTGCAAGAGCGGACACGACACGGTCTTCACTCAGTTTCAGCCGGGCTGCTGCATCCAGAATGGTTTTTGCAGCTTTCCGGCAGGCAAGATCACGGCTGACGCAGCCAGTCTTGGCCTCCATATTGCGAAGCAGTGCCTCGGTACGGTTCAGATTATCATGAACTCCCTGCCGGCTGATCCCCAGTTCCTCGGCAATCTCGCTCAGGGACATATCTTGATTGTAACGCATCTCAAAGCATTCCCGCTGCCGGTCGGTGAGCAGATCGCCGTAGTAATCGTACAGCAGAACAATCTCAATAGTGTCCATGAAAACCTCCTGTCAAGCCTTTTCACTTGATACCTGCGGTATTGTAGCATACAAGAAAGAGGTTGTCAAGTATTTTTTCTTTACAGCCCATGATTTTTCACTGTTTTTATTCCGCGGATAACACCATACACCAGCCATGCCAAACCCATAGCTAGCATTAAGCCAAACAGCAGAAACAGGAGGATCAAATATGCCCAGTTGGTATATTCACTGCCAGCATACATCACAACGCAGAGCACCATCAATGCCGCTACAGTCAAAGTCGGGATCAGCCGTACCCACACCTTTTTCGCAAAAAAGCACAGAACCTGTAGGAGCACCAATATCGCTGCGCCAATGAGCAAATAAACATCTTCCACGATGTATCTCCTTTACAACACCCGATACCAGCGGGAAATTTCCTTTGTTTTAATAAACCCCATCCGTTCGTAAAGCCGCACAGCACGCTCGTTGGCACCGGCCACCGCTACCCGGACCGTATCCGCTGACAGCGCGCTGCATAGCGCCTGCACTACCGTCTCTCCCATCCCCGGTTCCGCGGCGATGACTATATCGATGTAATCCTCTGCCGCCTTTCCAATGCCAAGGAGCTTGCCATCGCTGTGAACAAAGTAACAATCTCCGTTTTCCAAAAACTCCTGACCGTCCTTGCTGTCCAGATATGCCGCATTGGGCACATCCGCCATGCGCTGATTGTATAGTTCCAACCACCGCTCCACCGTCTGCTGTGTCATGGGAAAGAGGCAGGCATCTGTTTCCGGGATGGTTTCCCGATCGCAGGTCATCAACCACATTGGCGTCATCAACGGATACTGTTCCAAAAAGTCATGCCCAGCTGCTTCGATCCTTTCCGCACCGCAGGCACGGCAGAAATCAACGCATTCAGCAAGGAGTTTTTCCGGTTCCTCCGTGGATTGCATCTTAATATACGCCCGTCCCCGGTAGGGTATCTCCTTCAAAATCAGGCTGGCAACGCCGTATTCCGTATCAAATACCGGGATATCTTTCATATTTCTCACCCCTTTTACTTATTTTACCATTTCTTTTGCAGTTGCACAATAGGAAAGCAGTTACTCCGCGCTCAACACGAAGTACTTATTTTCAAAGAGTGATATTATTTTTTGTATATAATGCACACAATTATTCCTTAAAATCAGCAACAAAAATCGTACTCTGCCACAATCTTAATGAATTTTCAATGTTTTTACACAAAAGAACTTGATTTCTTAACCACAATCTATATAATAACTCCCGTTGTACTTTTACAAAGGAGGTCTATGATGAAAAAGATTATTTGCAAGAAAGAATACGACACCGAAACCGCTGCTTTGGTAAAGAAGTATACTTACAGCTACTACGGTGATCCCGCAGGTTATGAAGAGATCCTGTTCCAGACTCCCGCAGGTCTGTATTTCCTGTATGTACAGGGCGGCGAGACTTCTCCCTATCCCAACGAGGACATTCTTCGCCTTGCAAAGACCAAGGTCAACGACTGGATGGAGAACCACTGATCACTGCTACATAAGCATCCGGAGGCTGCGCTGCAGCCTCTTTTTTCTTGACAGCCGTGTTATGATGAATGTGGTGATCAATGATTATGAAACGGTTATTTACATTATTTACGGCAGTTTTTCTGCTGCTCTCCTTAGCGGGATGCGCTTCTTCCCAGGATTCCGCGCAGATCGCCGCCACTACCCTGCCGGTGTATGAATTCACTTCCCGCCTATGCGACGGAACCGGTCTTTCTGTTACACGGCTGGTGACAGAGAACGTCTCCTGTCTCCACGATTACTCTCTCAGTGTCAGACAGGTCAAGGCAGTAGAAAGCGCGGAAGTCGTTATCCTCTCCGGTGCCGGGTTGGAAGATTTCATGGAAGACATGCTTTCCAATGCCGCTTATGTGATTGAAAGCACAGAGGGAATCGACCTTTTGGAATGCTCCGAAAATCACGATCACGGGCATGACCACGAACAAGACCCCCACCTCTGGCTGTCCCCCGTGCACGCAAAGCAGATGGCGCAAAACATTTGTGCAGGTCTCAAATCACAGTACCCGCAACACGAAGCGGCTTTTGATGCAAATCTGACTTCCTTACTTTCTGATCTTGACGGGCTGCTTGCCTACGGTCAGCAGCAGCTTCAGAATCTCCCACACCGGGAGCTGATCACATTTCACGACGGCTTTGCCTATTTTGCGGAAGCCTTTGATCTGACCATTCTGGAAGCGATAGAGGAAGAATCCGGCAGTGAGGCTTCTGCCGCGGAACTGAAGCACTTGATCACACTTGTAAATTCCCACGAACTTCCTGCTATTTTCACCGAACGCAGCGGCAGCGTTTCCGCAGCAAGTGTCATTGCCGCAGAAACGGCAGCACAAATCTACGCTCTGGATATGGCAATGTCCGGCGACAGCTACTTTGAAGCGATGATCCACAACATCGACACAGTAAAGGAGGCATTGGGATGAGACCAATTGTACACGGCGGCTCCTGCGGCGATTCCTGCTGCCTTCGGGTGCAGAATCTTTCCGTAAAGATCGGCGACAGCAGCATTCTGCAGAATGTGAATTTCCATCTGCATTGCGGCCAATTGATGGCGCTTATCGGCCCCAACGGTGCAGGAAAAAGCACCTTTCTCAAAGCAATTTTGGGTCAGCAGGAGTACGACGGGGTCATTGCCTTCTCTGCCCCCGGTCAGCGTGGCAAGAAGCCGAAGATTGGCTATGTTCCCCAGAGTCCCTCTTTCGATCCCGGCGATCCGGTCAGCGTGGCGGATCTTTTTGTCTGCTGCATGAGCCGTCGGCCGGCATTCCTGGGCATCCGCAAATCCAGGGAAGAAACGATCCTCGAGTGCCTTGACCGGGTTCACGGTACGGATCTGATTCACAAGCGGGTTGGCACGCTTTCCGGCGGCGAACTGCAGCGGGTGCTGCTTGCATTGGCTCTGGAGCCTCTGCCCAACATCCTGATCCTTGACGAACCGCTTTCCGGTGTGGATGTGGAAGGCCAGACCGACCTGATGGACATGCTGGACGAGCTGCGCAAAACCTACGACCTGTCTATATTAATGACAACGCATGATTTTTCCATGCTGCCCCGATACGCCGATCAAGTGGCACTGATCAACCATGAGATCATCAGCATTGGTACCGCTTCTGAAGTTCTGGAATCTGACGTATTCCGTCAGACCTTTCACTTGAAAGGAGGCAGCAGATGAGTATTTGGCACGCGCTTTGTGATGCGCTTCCTCTGGAAATGCTCCGGTGGGACTTTATAAAAAATGCGCTGCTGGCAATTTTGATCATGGCCCCACTGTTTGGATTGCTGTCTACCATGATCGTCACCGGAAAAATGAGCTTTTTCTCCGACGCGCTTGGTCATTCTGCCTTCACGGGTATTGCCATCGGCTGTATCTGCGGACTTGTGGCTCCAACCGGTATGGCTGTTGTTTTCAGCGTTGTGTTTTCCTTGCTGTTTTCCTTCGTCCGCAGTAGCAGCAATCAATCCGCTGACACCATCATCGGTGTTTTCTCCAGTGCCGCCGTTGCCTTGGGCATCTTCATCGCCACATTAGGCGGCAGCAGTTTTTCCAAATACAATACCTATTTGATCGGTGATATTCTTTCGATCACACCCGGACAGATCGGCGTTCTCGCTCTGGTACTGGCAGCGGTGCTTGTGTTCTGGTTCCTGTTTGCCAACCGGCTGACTCTGACGCTGATCTACCCTCAGCTTGCCTCCTCCCGGGGGCTTCGGGTTGGGCTTTCTCAAGCCTTGTTCAACACAGCCATCGCTGTTGTCGTCACACTGGTCATTCCCAGTGTGGGTCTTTTGATCCTGAATTCTCTACTGGTTCTGCCCTCGGCAGCCGCAAGAAATGTATCCCGCAATTTAAAACAATATCACATTATTTCCGTCTTGTTTGCACTGCTGGCGGGTATCGGCGGTCTTGTGGTATCTTATTATCTGGGATGTTCTGCAGGTGCGGCAATTTCCTTGATCCTTGCATTGATTTTCGCCGTCAGCTTCTGCATGAGAAAGCGGAGGGCATAATTATGGATCATATTGAAATTCAACCCATTGCCCGGATGAAAAGCGATTTCCCCACCAAATTCGGCATTCCCCGCCAGAGCGGGCTGGTGGAGGAGCTGCGCTCTACCATCATTTTTGAACCGGAGTTCCGCAATCCCGACACCCTTCGGGGGATTGAAGGCTATTCTCATCTGTGGCTCATCTGGCAGTTTTCGGAGGCTGTCCGCACGGATTGGTCACCCACTGTCCGGCCGCCAAGACTGGGTGGGAACATCCGGATGGGTGTCTTTGCCACCCGTTCTCCTTTTCGCCCCAATTCTCTGGGGTTGTCCTGCGTCCGCCTTTTAGGCGTTGAGCAGACAGAAAGCCACGGTACGGTACTCCACGTTGGCGGTGGTGATTTGATGGACGGCACACCTATTTTCGACATTAAGCCCTACATTCCTTACAGTGACAGCATTCCCGATGCTTTGGGCGGTTTTACGGATGCCGCAAAGGATTTCCTGCTTGAGGTTCGGTTTCCGGATGACCTGCTTCAAAATCTTCCCGTAAATAAAAGAGATGCCGCCATTGCCGTTTTGTCCCACGATCCCCGGCCCTCCTATCAAAAGGATTCTGACCGAATTTACGGACTCAGCTTTGCAGGCTTTGATATTCGTTTTTCTGTTTGTGGCAATATTTTGACAGTTCACGAAATCATTCCGCTGTGATTGGAAACGCTCCGACAAAAATCGGGGCGTTTTCGTATTTTTTCATTGCCAATCCCGGCGCTATCTGTTATAATTGTATTGTTATGGAAAGAAGAATTCATTTGTTCGTCAGCCGCAAAAATGTGCTGACATGGCTGATGGCACTTTGCCTGGTCGGCTCGGCAGTGGCCCGCATTGCAATTCCCGGTTTGAAAGGGTCCGGTGAAACGCTGGAAGTGTGGAGTCAAATCGTTCTGCCAGTAGCAGCCACCTTGCTGTTCGTGCTCATCACTTTGATCAACGGAAAAGAGATGTTCTATAAGACCGCCATCCCCGTCTGGATGATGGGTCTTTACTATGCTCTGCTTCCTCACGAGATCATCGGCGACAGTCCCTTTATCCTCGGCATGTTTTACACCTGCATTGTTTCCTATTGTATTCTTTATACTGCTATCACCAGCGGAAAGATTCGCTTCCCCTGGCTTCTTTTGCCGTTGTTTGCCGCACCGCTGGCAGCAGTGGGATATGCCCACAACTATTACTCGAATCAGTTTTGGGCGCAAGTCACCATAGTGAACCCGCTGTTTGAAGTTCTTCCCAACTATTTGCTGTTCGGCGGACTGGTTCTGCTGCCCTTTGCTATTCGTGTTCATTCCGACGGAGAATACCATCCCACCTGGGGTGACCGCAGCGATGGTCGCAAGATCCGCACCCTTGCGCCTATGGCGCAGATCACTGCATATTTTCAAGTGGAGCGGAACACCTGCTCCAATCTGTTTGAAGAGTCCTTTGAGATTTCTCACATTGACCGCTATATCCGCCAGAAGCGCCGGGAAGGTCTGACAGACTTCGGCATCACCCACGTGCTGCTGGCCGCCTATGTCCGCGGCGTTGCCAAGTATCCCCAGCTGAACCGTTTTATCTCCGGTCAGAAGGTCTACTCCCGCGGCAATGACATCCAGTACTGCATGGTGGTCAAGAAGGAGATGACCGTAGATTCCCCCGACACTTCCATCAAAGTGCATCTAACCCCCTATGACACCGCGGTAGATGTTTATAACAAGCTCAATGCCGCCATTGAAAGTGTCAAGGCTACACAGGAGTTGGATTCCAGTCTGGACGGATTGATCCAGTACCTGAACATGATCCCCAGCATCGTGCTGAAATTCGTGGTTTGGCTGCTGAAGCTGCTGGACTACTTCGGAGCACTACCCAAGTTCCTGCTGGAACTGAGCCCATTCCACGGAAGTCTGTTCTTTACCTCCATGGGAAGCCTGGGCATCCCTCCCATCTATCACCATCTGTATGACTTCGGCAATCTGCCCTGCTTTGGTGCCTTCGGTATGAAGCGCAAAGCACTGGAAGTGCTGGAGGACGGCACTGTCGTTCAGAAAAAGTACATCGATGTCAAGTTCGTTCTGGACGAGCGCATCTGTGACGGCTACTATTACGCCACCTTCTTCAAGCACTTCCGCCGGATTTTGGCACATCCCGAAGTTCTGGACAATCCGCCGGAAGAAGTCATTCGCGATATTGACTAAACTATGAAAGAGCAAATTTTATCCTATCTGCCAGGGGATCACCCCTGGCAGAATCAAATTCACTGGTTTGATTCCATTGATTCCACCAATCTGGAAACAAAGCGAATGGCGCAATCCGGCGCGCCACACGGAACTGTACTGATCGCCGACCATCAAACCGCCGGAAGAGGCCGTTTGGGCCGTTCTTTTCTGTCCCCGGCCGGCATGGGCATTTATATGAGTGTTCTTCTGCGTCCACACTGCAAACCCGAAAAGCTCATGCATCTAACCTGCGCAGCCGCAGTTTCCGCATGTGATGCAATAGAAGCAATGGCCGGTTTTCGCCCGGACATTAAATGGACAAACGATCTGGTATATCAAAGCAAGAAGCTTGCCGGAATTCTCACAGAATTGTCCATAGGCCCCAAAAACGGTCTTGTGGAGTATGCCATCATCGGAATCGGTGTCAATTGCTGTCAGAGCAAATCGGATTTCGACCCATCTATCCATGATTTTGCGGGATCCCTTTTCACGTTTGCAGAAAAAAGCCTAGACCGCGCCCGTATTGCCGCCTGTCTGATCCAAGCGTTTCATAAGATGGCCATGAGTCTTTTGGGAGATCACACAGGAATTATGGAGAATTACCGCAAACAGTGCATTACCCTTGGAAAGGATGTTTCCATTCTCCGTGCCGACGGAAGTGTTCAGCACGGTCGCGCTGTGGATATTGACGATTCAGGTGCCCTGCTTGTTCGCTTTCTCGATGGGAATATTGAAGCTGTTAATTCCGGTGAAGTCAGCGTTCGTGGTATGTATGGATATGTATAACCTGATTATTTACAATTTTTCTGTTGCATTTTTCTTGTGCTTTGGTTATACTGGATTTAGAGAACAATAAAGAACGGAGGTCATTCCAATGAAAGTTTTTAGTGTTATTATTAAGATCCTGGTTGCTCTGGCTGCTGTTGCCGGTGCGGTCTACATTGCCGCAACTTATGGCGATAAGATCGTAGCTTGGGCAAAGAAGCTGTTGGGCTCCTGCAAGTGCTGCTGCGAGTGCGAGTGCGACTGTGACTGTGAGTGCGAGTGCGACGATGTGGAGTGTGAATGCTGCTGTTGCGAAGAAGCCGCTGAAGAAATCACAGAGGCCGCCGAAGCTCCCGCCGCAGAAGAGTCCGCTACCGAGGCCGACTTCGAAGGCTAATTAAAAATCTAAAAAGGAGGCTGATATCAGCCTCCTTTTTTCTTATGCCATTGTCATAATTTCAACAAGCATCTTCACGCACTTTTCCATATCCTCAACGGGAATGTACTCAAACCGTCCATGGTAATTCTCGCCGCCTGTGCACAGATTGGGACAAGGCAGACCTTCGTACGAAAGGCGTGCACCGTCCGTACCGCCCCGAATGGGCACTTCCTTTGTATCCATACCGACAGCCAGCATGGCCTTTTCCGCCCGCTCTACAATATGCATGCAGGGCTCGATACACTTGCGCATATTGAAATAGCTGTCACGGATGGTCAGTTTGCAGGTGCCGGTGCCATACTTGGCATTGATAAACTCTGCCGCAGCTGCCATGACCGCTTTCTTTTCTGCAAATTTCTGCATATCGTGATCCCGGATAATATAGCGCAGCGTGGACTGCTCCACCTCGCCCTGCATATCCGTCAGGTGAATGAAGCCCTCATAGCCTGCGGTATATTCCGGCTTCTGCGCTGCGGGCAACAAGGACTGGAACTCCATAGCAATGTACTGAGAATTGACCATCTTATCCTTTGCCGCACCGGGATGGATATTTAGGCCGTTGAAAACGAGCTTTGCTCCTGCCGCATTAAAGTTTTCGTACTCAATTTCACCGATCGCACCGCCGTCTGCGGTATAGGCAAAGTCAGCTCCAAACCCTTTCACATCAAAACGGTCTGCTCCCCTGCCGATCTCTTCATCGGGAGTAAAGCCGATCTTCAATGTGGCATGATTCATCCGTGCAGTCAGCAGGAATTCCGCTGCGGTCATGATTTCGGCGATGCCTGCCTTGTCATCCGCGCCAAGAAGGGTCGTACCATCCGTAACAATCAAATGCTTGCCGTGATGGTGCTTCAAGCTGGGATAATCTGCCTCACGCAGAAAAATTTGCTGTTCTTCGTTCAGGCAGATATCTTCACCGCTATACTCTACAATCTTTGCTTTGATATTCGCGCCGGACATATCCGGAGAGGTATCCATATGTGCGATCAAACCGATGGTAGGCAAATTGGGATCGCCGGGAACCGTGCCGTAAACATAGCCATGCTCGTCCATAAAGGCATCCACAATTCCCATACCCTTCATTTCTTCCACCAGATATGCGCCCAGCAGCTTTTGCTTATCGGTAGACGGACAAGTTTCAGAAAATTCATCCGACATGGTATCAAAGGAAACATACTTTAAAAAGCGTTCGGTTACAGAAGTCATAATTCGCTCCTTTCTTAGAAACAGAGCCGCCGCAAATGCGGCGGCTCTAAATTCACTCTAAATTACTTGGCGGCATTGACCAGCTCAGCGGTATCCTGAGCGATCATCAGCTCTTCGTTGGTGGGAACAACCCAAACCTGAACCTTGGAATCAGGAGTGGAGATCATCAGTTCCTTGCCGCGCTTCTTGTTCAGCTCAGCATCGATCTTAACACCCAGGAAGCCCAGGTACTCACAAACTCTTGCACGGACAGCGCCGTCGTTTTCGCCGACACCGGCGGTAAAGGTCAGAACGTCAATGCCGTTCAGAGCAGCAGCGTAAGCGCCGACATACTTGGCAACTTCGTAGCAGAATTTCTCACGAGCCAGAGCGCAGTCTTCGTTGCCGTTCTTAGCGCCGTCTTCCAGATCACGGAAGTCGGAAGAAACGCCGGAGATCGCCAGCATACCGGACTTCTTGTTCAGCATGTTCAGGCACTCGTCAACGCTCATACCGTACTTGTTGCAGATGAACTGCACCACAGCGGCATCAATATCACCGGAACGGGTACCCATGGGAACACCGGCCAGAGGAGTCAGACCCATGGTGGTATCCTGGCACTTGCCGTCCTTCACAGCAGACATGGAGGAACCGTTGCCCAGATGGCAGTTGACCATCTTGAACTCCTTCTTGCCAACCAGCTCAGCAGTGCGCTTAGCAACATACTTGTGGGAAGTGCCGTGGAAGCCGTAGCGGCGGATGGAGTCATTCTCGTAGTACTCGGTGGGAATGGCGTAACGGTAAGCCTTGGGAGGCATGGTCATGTGGAAAGCAGTGTCGAACACAGCGACCTGAGGAGTCTTGGGCATAACAGCCTGGCAAGCACGGATGCCCATCAGGTTAGCGGGGTTATGCAGGGGGCCCAGAGGAATGCACTTCTCGATGGCCTTGATAACTTCGTCATTGATGATGCAGGAATCAAAGAATTCCATACCGCCGTGGAGCACACGGTGACCCACAGCATCGATCTCCTCAACACTCTTGATCACACCGTCAACGGGGTCGACCAGAATGTCCAGAGTGGCTGCGATGGCCTCGGAGTGGGTGGGCATGGGAATATCCTTAACGACCTTATTGTCGCCGACCTTGTGGTTCAGACGGCCGTCAATGCCGATACGCTCGCACAGACCCTTAGCGGAAACTTCGCCGGTCTCGGGGTTCATCAGCTGATACTTAAGGCTGGAGCTGCCGGCATTGATGATCAAAACATTCATTGGGATTGCCTCCTGTAAAATAAATATTTTCTTTTTTCGTACTTTGTGTTATGATAGCCATAGCTAAAGTTATTCTATAATATTTTTCACAATTTCTCAACCCCTGAATGGAAAATTTTTCTGAAAAGGAGGGACTTTTTTGAAAACGGTTGGCATTATCTGCGAATATAACCCCTTTCACCTGGGTCACGCCAAGCAGATATCCATAATTCGTGATGAGCACGGCAGTAATTGCGGCATTGTTTGCCTTATGAGCGGCAATTATGTGCAGCGGGGTATGCCTGCTATTTTTGATAAGTCCCTGCGCGCCCATTCCGCCCTCCTGTGCGGGGCAGATCTGGTGCTGGAGCTTCCGGTAACCTATGCACTGTCATCAGCAGAGGGCTTTGCTGCCGGCGGTGTACGGATATTATCCGGCTTCTGTGACGAATTATGCTTCGGCACAGAAACCGGCACCAAAGAAACGCTGCTGGCAACCGCAGAAGCACTTCTCAGCAGCGAATTTACTTTTGCTTTGCAAGCCCGACTGGAAACCGGCGTCTCTTTCCCTGCCGCCCGTCAGAGGGCGCTTTCTGATCTGGGTGTGGACGCGTCCCTGCTCAGTAATCCCAATGACGTTCTGGCTGTAGAATACTGCAAGGCAACCCTTTCACAAAACAGCAACATGAAGCCTTTTCCCATTATTCGGCAGGGTAACTACCACGATATCGTTCCCGATCCTGAAAACCCCTCCGCTACTGCGGTCAGGGAAATGATTGTGAGCAAGCACGATTGGAAATCGTGTATCCCCGAATCGGCACAATCTGTTTTTGACGGTGCCGCGATTCACACACTGCCTGCCGGTGAGCGAGCGATCCTTGCCCGGCTTCGAACAATGACCGATGCCGAATTTGAAGCCCTACCCTTTGGTTCTGAAGGGCTGTGGCGCAGACTGATGCACGCCTGCCGCGAATATGCCACCCTTGACGAAATCTTGGCAGCCGTGAAAACCAAACGGTATACCCGCACCCGGCTGGACAGGATGGTTATGTGTGCCTTTCTTGGCATTACCCGGGAAATGCTGGACTCCTCCGCTCCCTATGCCCGTGTATTAGGCTTTAACAACATTGGCCGCAGTATTTTGAAAGTTGCCAGAGAATCAGGTCAATTCCCCCACACAGGCGAAAATACAGATGATACCTACCAACTGTTGGAGCAGCGGTGCGATGATCTCTACGGTCTTTTCCGTGAGGATACGCCGGATGGACCGACGCAAAAACGCAGAATATTTATCCTTCCATAAAAAACGGTGTGACTATTTGGTCACACCGTTTCGTTATTTACAGATTAAAAAGCCAGAATACCAGCGGGATCGTAGCGCAGGCCGCCAGATGGGACACCAACGCAAGACCGGCACCGATCTTGCAATTTTCGTTAACCAGTTTAGGGAACACAACCGTATTGAGTCCGCAAGGCAAGGCATAAAGAAGCACAGCGATTCGAACGATTTCTTTATCCGCGAACAGGCCCAGAACCACACCAATCATCACGGGTATCACCACCAACCGCAAAGCAGACATAATATAGATTCTGACACCACCCAGGATTTCTTTCAAATTATACTCCGATATCACAATACCGGTCAGCAGCATACTGACAGGGCCCATACAGACGCTGCCCTTATTAAGTATATCTTTCAGCAGTTCCGGCATTTGAAGTCCGGAAAGGCCCAGAATCATTGCCACCGCCATGGTGATGATAACAGGATTGAGCAAAGCCTTCAGGCTGAGTTTTGTCTTTGTCAGGATTGGATAACCGTAAATATAGATATACAGGTTGACAGGAATGCCAAACATCATCAAATCCATCAGGCCTGTCATGCCAAACATAGCCTCCGCCAAAGGATATCCCATGTAACCCATATTGGGGATAACGAGAGAATACTCATATACCTTCTGCAGATACGGGTGTTTACTGAACAGCTTTCCTCCTAAAAAGGCGGCCAGAGAAAGCAGCAGCAGCACCGTCAGTGAAAGGGTCACCATTACATATTTTTCGGTCAGATATTCAACCGTAAAATTTTCCCAGAAAGCCTTTAAAATATTAAACGGGAGCAATACATTCACCAAAACAGCAGAAAGCACCTTGCCGTGCTGCGGGTTCACTTTTCCGCTCTTGCTTAATATATATCCAAGGGTAACAAATGAAAACAAAATCAAGACTTGCTCAAAAACTGCCATGATTCGACCTCCCTAACATTTGCCCGGTTCAATTTAACACAATTGTTCCCGGCAGTCAACCACTTTGGTTGACCTTTTTCACCTTTTGTGATACAATCCGTTATCATAAACCGGAAAGAAAGTGGACAGATATGAACACGAAAGAGATTCTCGCCCCCTTGAAGCTATATCTGTTTGATATGGACGGTACACTGTATCTGGGAAACCGACTCTACGACTTTACCATCGAACTTCTCGACACCTTAAAGTGTACCGGCAGAAAGTATCTGTTTATGACCAACAACTCCTCCAAAAGTGTGGAGGACTATGTCAAAAAGCTGGAAAAGCTGGGCATCAAAGCAACCAGAGAAGATTTCATCACGTCCTCCCAAGCCACTGCTTTTTACCTTCACAAATACCATGAGGGGCAGAAACTGTATGTCTGCGGCACAGAGTCATTGAAACAAGAGCTTGTAAGCGAAGGCTTCCCTGTCACAACCGACCTCGGCGAAGTAGAATGCATCGTCATGGGATTTGATACCGAGCTGACCTTCCAAAAGCTTCATGATGTAAGCTTTTTACTGCTGACCCGACCTAACATCCCATACATTGCCACCAACCCCGATCTTGTTTGCCCCACGGAATTTGGAAGCGTTCCTGACTGTGGAAGTGTGTGTGGCATGATCTATAACGCCACCGGAAAGCGTCCCACGGTGATTGGTAAACCTTCCCCACTGATGCCGCAGCTGGCTATGGAGCGCTGGGGCTATCAAAAGGAGCAGACCTGCGTTGTTGGCGACCGGATCTATACCGATGTAAAATCCGGGCTGAACGCCGGCATAACCGGCATTCTTGTCATGTCCGGTGAGACCACACCGGACATTCTCGCAGCCAGCGAAGACAAGCCTCATCTTGTTCTTAAGGATGCCGGCGAAATACTGCAGGCTTTATAAGCAACAACCCCGGTTCTTTTGAACCGGGGTTATTTCCTTACTTTTTAATAATTACCTTTTGGGGGATCACCTGCTTGAGGGAATGAAGCATTTTATCGTTAAGCTGCAGATACAATTTTTTCCTCTGTTCCTTTACAACGCAAACCAACACGTATGGTCTGTTTCTGGGGTCCCTTGCCGAATAATCCACTGGTTTAATCTGCTCAAATTCTTCCAATTCTTCAGCTCCCCAAGGCGCTACAATTAACACCTGACTTAAAGAAAATGTCATCATGTTTCTTCTGCTGAAGCCGCCCATGACCATATCAATATCCAGTACGTTATTGGTCTGTATGTATTCAAAATCGAATTCCAGCAATCGTTTTGCAAAAAGGTATACGATCCACAGAATTACTGCAGGGATCAAAAGATAAAAGCTGAACATAATCCCCAAAAAGGTCATGACCCAACAAGCGATCCGCAATCTGTGCTTGGTTTTAGCCGGATCTCTCGCCAGTCTTCTGGGTATGGTTACTTCGGTATATACATCCATATTTTAGCCTCCATTGCACGGATCAGGGATCCATTTTGTACGGTTTATCCGCAGGATACAGCCCTTGCAGCTTCTGCATTCCCCGGGACACAGCATCCCTGGAATTTTTCCAGTCCGCTCCTGCCTGACGGTAGTCAAACATCCCCACAAACCAGTCAATATCTTCCTTAACACGGGTCAGATTTTCCCGCATAAGGCGGATCACGGTTTCATAAAACCACTCCCGCTGGCTGTTGGGTAGCTTCTTTTCCGCTTGTTCCAATAGCTGAGAAAAATGGTGCATGCAGAATCCCTTACTGCTTTCCACCAATGCGCGGAACTCTTCCTTCCTGATCATCGCAAAGAAAGTCAGATAATAGCGGTCCATATTGTATTCCAGTGTGTCGCACAAGAAGCAGGTGCTTCTCTTTTGTCTGGCCCACCGCAAAAGTGTATTCTCATCAGCAGCCTTCCGTTTTCCAATCAAGGGTTTCTTGGCAGGCATTACATATTTGCCGGTTACCTGCTCCAATTCGTCCACCAGACCTTCATAATAGGTCTGCATGATCAAAGCATTTCCCAAAGCGTTGCCAAAATCGTAAAGCTTCTTAAAATGGCCGCTGCAGAATCCCTTCACATCCGTTATCGCACGGACATCCGGCTCCATATAGCTGGCACCGGGTCCCAGCACATAGCGGATCGTTCTTTGCTCCGCCATCCGCTCTAAGTAGCAAAATGGACATTCATCGCCGGAAGAAAACGCCTCGTTTACCGGTATGGTTTCGATGGTATCTTTCATATGACTCTCTCCGTTCCGGTCATTTTATAGACGCTGATCAAAATTAATACTATTATAGCAAAACCTGCCGGAAAAACAATAGCTAAAATATGAACAATCATGCCGTAGTTTTGAGCATTTCCCATGTGACCTCATACCGGCAGGCTTCACTCCGGAAATAAAGCCCGAATTCATCCGCCATCCTCTGCTACACCAAAACCTTAGGAATAAGCAAATCCGTCATAAATATTCATGCCGGAAGTAACAGTTAGAAACTCTCTTTGTTCCATGCTTAAAGCGAAAGCTTTTTGCGGGGTACCTAAAACGGGATAGCCGGTGGTATACCTATACAAAAAAGCGAACAGCAATGCTGTCCGCTTTTAAATTAGATAACATTTTGCAGATTCCGATGTTTCTGCTCATCCGCACATTGCAGCAGTTGCAGGATGGTACATCCTGCAGTAATGCGTTCGTAGTTTTCCATGATCATCCGTGCCAGCGGCTCATCGCTGTTCAGTCCGGATACGGTTTCCAGAACAGTTTCAGGAGACAGTGTTTTATCTTCTGCCTCTGCCAGATAGCGCTTCAAACCGGCTGCCGCACCCACTGCAATGTATGCAGGCACAAGCCCCTGCTCCAGAGCCAGCTTGGCAGAGCCGATAAGCCGATCCTCAGGGCTGAGTTTTCTTCCGGGATCGCCACCGACCCGCTGGCAGGTATCTTTCAACGCCATATTGGTAAACCGGTGCAGCAAGTCAGCAATATGCAGCTGAAGTTCTTCCAGAGATGCGTCGTACTTCTTAGAAAGTGCCATCGCGCTTTCCAGCATGGCATTATGCACCAGCAGACGAACTTCCGGTACCGCGATGGACTGCCAGATATACTCATGACCCAACAGATCACCAAGATAAGCGCAGGTAGCATGACCCATGTTATGAACATAGAGCTTGCGCTTGATGTAAAAATCAAAGGGCTCATAGGGGATCATATTGCGGATCTCGGGGATCTCGCCCTTAAATGCAGCCTTGTCCACGGGCAGGAAGCCGTAGCGCTCCACGCAAACACGCAGAGGCTCGCCGTCCTTCATCTCCTCTGTCTGGACGGGGACCATGCGGCCAATGGAAGCTTCCACCAATCCAACGGTCTCATCGAACCGGAGGTGCTCCGCTTCCGTAAGCTGCTCCTTGAGCATACCCTCCAGAACCTTATTTGCATCCATGAGATTCTCACAGATGATGATATTCAGCGGACCCTTGCCCAGTTCCCAGCGCCTGCGCAAGCCGGCAATGATATTGGGAACGATGAATTTCAAAATTCGGGCGCCTACGGCTGTTGCCATAATGTCGCAGTTTGCAATGGTTTCCGCTACTGCCGGCATATCATTGCCATTAACTGCCGTTACATTTTCGATCCACACATCCTCATAGCCTGCGCTGGATACATAACGGACAGGATAGGTTCCCTTATCCCGCAGGGTATCCACCACCGGCGCTGCCACATCCACAAATGTCACAGCGTAGCCGGACTGGCTCAAAAGCGCGCCGATGAAGCCGCGGCCGATATTACCGCCGCCGTACATAACTGCCTGTTTCATTCTATAATTCCTTCTTTTCAAAGATGTTTCCGCTCAAAACGGCTACAAAAATCCCGGATCTCATCCATTGTTTTGAGTCCGCTTGTCGCATCGGGACTACCCAGAGCCATAACCGCGCTGGCAGAAGCAAATTCCAGAATTTCACGATCTGTCCAACCATGGTAAATACCAATCAGCGCGCCAGCACAGAACGCATCACCGGCACCGGTGGTCCCCTGAATATAGCCATCCGGCAGCTGATAGGAAGCGACGCAGGTACAGCCTTCGTCAGAAAGGCAGACAGCGCAATCAGGCATATGGATAATGACCTTCTTCTGCACACCCATGTCCTTCAGTTTCCGGGCAAGCTGCTCCAGATTATCCTTGCATGGCTCAATGCCGGTAAGCTTACCTGCTTCCAGCTCATTAATGATCAGATAATCCGTATAAGGCAGGCAGGGTGCCACCAGCGCATAGCGGTCTGAATTCTCACTGACCAGATCGATGGAGGTCTCCACGCCGTGGGCTTTTGCGGCTTGCAAGATCTTCAGACCTTCCCCATTATCCACACGCTCCAGAAGGAGAAAGTAACCCAGATGAAGTATCTTGGGACAGTTCTTCACAAAGTCCACATGCTCACTGCCAAACTTTGCGCTGGCACCGGCGTAGGTAAAGAAGGTGCGCTGCCCGCCGGGAACGCTCATAACCTCGGTAAAGCTGGTCTTTTCGCCCTGCATAACCGTAAGTCCGGCAGTATCCACACAGCCTTGCTGCAGCGTATCCGTTACGAATGTGCCTTCCTCATCATCACCGATGGTGCCCACCGCGCAGATGGGCAGATCGGGACTGATTTTTTTCAGATCCAGCGCCACATTGGGGACACAGCCGCCAATGGCCTTCTGGATGCTGCGGATCTGGGTCAATTCGCCGCTCTTGGGATAAGCGGAAATCTCGTTGATCTTATCAACGATCACAGTACCGGCAACGATAATGCCGGTTTTTTCTGTCACAGCCATAGCTTAGTTACACTCCGCGACCAACGGACCTGCCAGATCCTTCAGAAAGAACAGACGGCCTGCCAGAGTGGGAATGTAGGAAGAGGCGATCCAGGGGGTCTTGCCGTAGCGCAGGGTCATCCACAAAGACATACCCTGCCACTGCATACCTCTGCCCAGAGTGCCGTCAGCACCGCCGATGGCATAGTCAGCCTGCAGGAACAGGCCGGGGCCGATGGTATTGGCTCTGCAGGGAACCAGAGTGGTACGGGACTTAAAGCTGGTCAGCGCGTTCTGCTCAACGGTCAGAGGATGGATCTTGGCAGCAATGCGGTAAGGTGCCTTCTCCCACTCCTTAGCGGTAGCATAGTCAGCAGCAAAGGTGGGCTCCCAGAAAGCGATGTGGCACATTCTGCCGATGCCGTAAACCAGCACCAGTTTGGCACCTTCTGCCTTCAGAGCGGCGATCTTGCCGGGATAAGTAGGCAGATTGTCCTTGGTAGCAAAGTTTCTCTGTGCCTTGGGAACGGTCAGCTCGCCCAGAGGATTAAACAAAGCCTGTTCCATAGCATACTGGAAAGCACCGGAATTGTCGGGAGCCAGGGTGTTACCCTCGCTGTCGGCCCACTCGTCCATGTTAAAGGTGTAAACATGCTCACAGGAAACCTTCCACTCCTTCAGGAAGTAGACAACCCACTTGTACATACCCATGGGGCCCACAGGCAGGATGAACGCGATCTTTTCGCCGGCATCCTTGGCCAGCTTGATCTGCATGGCGATCTCATGACCCATATAGGTCTCAAATTCGCCCAGGCTGTCACACTGAACGGGGGTGAAACCTGCGTTCCAGTGGGGCTGTCTTACGGTAATGGTCTCGGGAGCATCGATGCAGGCATCGATCTTGTCAAAATCCCAACCGGCGGGATAGAAGCCCTCCAGGGCGGAGCCTTTAACGGTAGAATTGAAGTTCATAAGTATACTCTCCTTTTATGTAATTACGGCAGCAGCCGCTTGGTTGTACCCTTCAGATAGACCTGGCACTGGCGGAAACCTTCAGCATAATCCGCGCCGCACTGATAGCCGCGGTAACGGGAGCAGGTCTTGACCATATCGGGGAAATCAATGCCGTCATGATCCCGCATCCAAACGACCTGAGATTCATGGCACTCCAGCATTTCCAGTTTCTTGTCAATGTAGGAAGTAACATCCACATACTCCGTAGGATTAAAGTTTACACCGGCCAGTGTATCCATATAGTAGATGGGCACCAGTCGTGCTGCACCAGGTACCTGGGTGTGGTAATTGGGCAGTGTGGCGGTGAAGCTGGCGTCAAATACCAGACGGGAAACCGCGGTATGATCCGGCATATAATCATCAGGGTCGTGTGTAATGATAAAGTCGGGATTGACAGACTTTATTACATCCACCACCTTATCACGGGCCTCTTTGTTGTTGTCGTAGATCTCCAGATCGTCAAAACGGCTGTGGATAATCTCAAAGCCCGCCATCTCGGCAGAGCGCTCCGCCTCCTTGGCACGCATGACTGTCAGTTCATCCGGCGGGATAATCACATGACCCAGATTACCGCTGGACAAATGACAAACCACCACACGGTCACCGCGCTCCTTGCATTTGAGCAGTGTTCCCGCGCAGGCGATCTCCATATCGTCCGGATGACAGGAAATAACCAGTACAGTATACATAAACTCCTCCTTTACAAATATTGTAGATTAATTATAGCATCATTCCCCTTGCATTGGAGTGCAAAATCGGTTATGATACTTGTAAATTCAGGTAATGGGGGTGCGGTATGGATAATAATTTTACAAAAATGTCCTTTGACCGGATCATCAATGTAGAGACAATCATCACCATCTTCTATATGGAGCTTTCCAAGAGTTTCTCCTATGCCGGCGAGCAGCACGATTTCTGGGAAATGGTGTATGTGGACAAAGGCGAAGTGATCTGCACCGCGGATAAAAACCGCTTTGTGCTGAAAAGCGGTGAAATGACCTTCCACAAGCCCAACGAATACCACAATCTTTCCGGCAATAATGATGTAGCGCCCAATGTCAGTATTCTGACCTTTGAGTGCAAAAGCCGCGCCATGCGTTATCTGGAAGGAAAGATATTCAAATTGGACGCGGAGGAAAAATCCCTGCTTTCAACCCTGTTTGCCGAGGGGTTGTCCTGCTACCGTTTGGAGGATGAACAGAATCCCCTGCTGCAGCGAATGGAAAAGCTGGATCCCGCTCCCTACGGCAGCAGCCAGATGACTAAAAATCTGCTGGAGATCTTTTTGATCCGGCTTTGCCGTCACACGGACATCCTCACCAAAAAAATGCGCCAAAGCTACATCATTGACGGCGTGGATGTGCCGTATCAAGTCAAGGAAATTCTGGATTTCCTCCATGACAATGTCTACAACAAGATCTCCATAAGGGATGTGGCGCGGTACACGGGAAAAAGTGAAAGCACCGTCAAGCAGCTTTTTTCCCTATACCGGGAAAACGGCATCATGCGCTACTACAATTCCCTTAAGATCAAAGAAGCCCGACGGCTGATCCGGGAAGGCAAATACAACATGACCCAGATCTCGGACATGCTTCACTTCGACAATCCCCAGTATTTTTCAAAGTGCTTTAAAAGCTTTACAAATATGACGCCCCGGGAATATAAAGCCTCGATCATGAAATGAACGATTTTACAAGCCGTTTCATAAACTCTGGACATGGGGTGGCACCCAGTGGGGATCCTTTTTTAATGCCCAAATCTGCCACAAAATCTGCCACAAAAACAGCCCAAAATCAGGCAAAAATTGGTAAAATAAGAGACAGCTGGGAAACACCCCCAAACTGGCACAAAAACAAGAAAAGCCCGAAAACCCTTGAAAACAAAGGATTTTCGGACTATTTCTGGCAGGGGCACTAGGACTTGAACCCAGAGCCTACGGTTTTGGAGACCGCCGCTCTACCAATTGAGCTATACCCCTATATATAATAAAAGGCTAAACCTTGATTCGATGGTGGGCCCTCAGGGATTCGAACCCGGGACTATCCGGTTATGAGCCGGAGGCTCTAACCAACTGAGCTAAGGGCCCATAAAGTCACAGGTGCCTGAGCACCATCACGCGGCTTATTGTATCATTGAACAGCACTTCTGTCAAGCATTTTCTCATCAAAAAACAGGAAAACACCGCCCGATTTCGGGCGGTGGAATTTTACTCTTTTTCCGCTTTGCGCTCCCACGAGCCTCTGCGGTGACGGCGGCGGGAATGGCGGTGCTCCTCCGGATCTGCCTTCTCCGAACGGCGTTCATAGGCCTGCGCAGCTTCCGATGTTGCCTCATAGGTCAGCCGGCTGACACGCACAAGTCCGTCCTGCTGCTCTGACAGCCGAATCCGGATCAAAAACTTTCCGTGATCCGGGCAGGATGCCAGATCCATATACCGATGCCCGGGCTGGGAAAACCATCTGGTCCCCTCCATCTGCTTGCCGCAAGTGGGACAAAGGTTCTCCTTTTCCGTCATGGCATTCAGCGCCGCCTGCTTGTCCGCATAATCGTAAAAAACCTTACGGGCAATGCATCCCGGCAATTCCGCGCCGTGGAAGCCGTTATCGTGGCTTTTCAGCGCTTGCGAATACTCCTCCATACCCTTTTTCAGATCCAGACGGGCACAGATCAAGGCTGTATGGTACGCATCGCCCAATGCGTCATGGGCAGGACGTGTCGCTTCGATTTCAAAGATCTCCATTGCCGTTTTCAGTGCCTTCTGGGAAGAAGAACCGTCTGTCTGGGCGTTAAAGATCATCTGGGCGTTGTACCATTTTTTTGTCCAGCCTTCACTCAAGCCGTAAAGACGCAGATTTTCCCGCAGAATCGCAATATCATCAAAGCCCCATGTCAAAAATACGATGTCCTCGCCGCACCACTGCCGGAATTGCTCCATCGCCTCCGGATAAGGTACTCCCTCCTCCCGGAGTCGGGACTCTTTAATGCCGGTCAGCTTGCTGACGCGACGGTTAAGATGGCGGTAGTACTTCGGCTTGACCATAATCTGGAATTCATCTGTGACTTGCTGATCTTCAGTCACTCTTACGGCACCGATCTGGATGATCTCCCCCCGGATCGCCACAGGCAGCACTTTTCTGGCAGACGGAGAACCCGGCCAGGGCTGATTCCATTCCATATCCAAAACAATGTAGTTCATGTCATGCTTCCTTTGTTCATTATCTTTCTAGATATGATAGCACATTTCTTCCCGCAATGTAAAGCGATTCCCCGCATTATTATTGCAAGAATTCAAAAAATCACCATACTGCCGAACAGTGTCTTTATCTGACCTTAGTTTTTGTTAATTTTTTGGCACTGTTTTTATTGCCAGGCTGTGCTATAATGCAATCATAAATCATACAAGGAGTGAATTCCATGTCTTACCAAAAGGTTCTTACCATCCAAGACATTTCCTGTGTCGGCCAGTGCTCGCTGACGGTTGCGCTGCCCATTATCTCCGCCTGTGGTCTGGAGACCTGCGTACTGCCGTCCGCCGTTCTTTCCACCCATACCGCCGGCTTCAGCGGCTTTACCTTCCGTGATCTGACCGAGGACATGCCCGCTATCAAGGATCACTGGTGCAAGGAAGGCATTCGCTTCCGCGCTATCTACACCGGTTATCTGGGCAGTATCCAGCAGATTGGCTATGTCAAGGATATTTTCGCCGAGACCGCCGATAATAACTGCATCAAGATCGTTGACCCTGCTATGGCAGACAACGGAAAGCTCTATTCCATTTTTGATATGGACTATGTGGAAGCCATGAAGGGGCTGTGCGATGTGGCTGACTATGTGGTTCCCAACATCACCGAGGCCAGTTTCCTCACAGGCCTTGAATACAAAACGGAGTATGACCGCGCCTACATCGACGCCCTGCTTGCGGGGCTGACCGCTCTGGGCTGCCCCAATGTGGTGCTCACCGGCGTTTCCTACGCTCCGGGCAAAACCGGCGTAGTGGTCTACGAAAACGGGAAATACGCTTACTACGAGCATGACAAGCTGACCAACAGCTGTCATGGTACCGGTGATATTTATGCCTCTGCCTTTGTTGGCGCTTTGGTGCGGGGCAAGAGCGCATATGACGCAGCCAAGATCGCAGCGGATTACACTGTGGAGTGCATCAAGTATACCGCTCAGCTGGATAACCACTGGTACGGCGCTGCCTTTGAGCCGGTTCTCGGAAAACTAATTGACGCTTTGAAGTAAAAAATCCCGCCTTCCGATTGGAAGGCGGGATTTAAATTATGAATTACACGCCGGAGTAAGCAGCGAAGCCGGCATCGACGGGCAGGACCACGCCGGTGATGGCGGAAGCGCTTCTGTCGTCGCACAGGAACAGCGTTGCGCCGATCAGCTCGTCAGCATCGACAAAGCGGCCGGTGGGAGTGCCGTTCAGGATCTTTGCGGAACGGGCAGTGGGAGTACCGTCCTCATTGAACAGCAGAGCCTTGTTCTGGGCGGAAACCAGGAAGCCGGGAGCAATGGCGTTGCAGCGAATGCCGGTGCCGGCAAAGTGGGTAGCCAGCCACTGGGTGAAGTTGGAAATACCGGCCTTGGCAGCGGAGTATGCGGGGATCTTGGTCAAAGGAGTATAGGCATTCATAGAAGAAATATTCAGAATGCAGCCGTGCTTCTTGGCGACCATATCCTTTGCAAAGGCCTGAGTGGGCAGCAGAGTACCCTGGAAGTTCAGCTTAAAGACGAAGTCAACACCGCCGGCGTCCAGATCAAAGAAGGACTTGCCGCTTTCCTTGGCCTCGTGCTGATATTCGTTGTCAGTAGTGGCACGGGGATTGTTGCCGCCGGCACCGTTGACCAGAATATCGCAGGGACCTAAATCAGAAAGAACAGCCTGATGGACCTCTTCCAGAGCAGTAGGCTCCAGAACGTTAGCCTTGTAGCCCTCGCAGATGAAACCTTCTGCCTTCAGCTCGTTTGCCAGAGACTTAACGGAATCCTCGTTCAGGTCCAAAGCTGCAACCTTGGCACCGCTCTGCGCAAAAGCACGGGCCATAGCGCCGCAGATTAGACCACCCGCGCCGGTAACAACGACGACTTTACCGGAAAAATCAATGTTCAGGGGAAGATTGACCATGATAAATTACCTCCAATATAATATGAATGATGATAGGTTACTTGCCGGCCAGCTTATCCAGCAAATCCCACGCACCCAGCATATACATGATGCCCAGTGCACGGTCATACAAACCATAACCGGGGCGAATATTGCCGGCGCCCTCACCCCACAGATGGCGGCCGTGGTCGGGACGGATATAGCCCTCATAACCACAGTCGTGGAATGCTTTCATGATCTCCAGAATTCCGGTTTCACCGCAGCAATCCCGATGGGCAGCCTCAGAAAAGTCACCGTTGGGGAAATGCTTGATATTGCGGACATGGGCAAACGCAATGCGGTCATGATGCTGATAAATAATTGGAGCCACATGGTTGTCTTCATTGGCATTCAAAGAGCCGGAGCACAGCGTAATGCAGTTATTGGGGTGGTCCACCATGCTGAGTAACCGGTCAATGTTCTCCGCGCTGACCATCAGTCGGGGCAGACCGAAGATATCCCACGGGGGATCGTCCATATGAATGGCCATCTTGATACCGGTTTCCTCACAGGTGGGCATCAGGGCTTCCAGGAAGTACTTAAGGTTTGCCCACAATTTTTCATGATCGACATCCTTATACGCCTTAAACAACTCGTCCAGCCTTGCCATACGCTCTGGCTCCCAACCGGGAAAGGACATATAATACTTCTCCGTAAAATCCAAGATATACTGAGCCATTTCCTTATAATCCTGATGGATCTTATCTGCTTCGTAGTAAAGAGCAGTTGAACCGTCTCCTACAGGATGGAAAAGATCTGTGCGAGTCCAGTCAAAGATGGGCATAAAGTTATAACAAACAATCTTGACACCGTATTTTGCCAGATTCCGCAGGGTGGTCTTGTAATTCTCGATATACATGTCACGGGTAGGTAAACCGATCTTGATATCATCGTGGACATTTACAGATTCGACGACATCGATGTTAAAACCGTATTCGTCAAGCTGCTTCTTGACTTCCGCAATCTCCTCTTCTTCCCAAACTTCACCGGGCATCTTGTGATGCAGCGCCCAGACGATGCTGGTAACACCGGGGATCTGCTTAATATCGGCCAGGCTGATGGTGTCGTTACCCTTGCCGTACCAGCGGAAGCCCATTTGCATAGGCATATAAAACTCCTCCAATATGTTTATTTCTCACGGAAAGGCCTTTTAGAAACCTTTCAATCGGTATTTTCTTCAAAAGGACCAACTTCTTCCGAATACTATTATACGACAAATCTTAGGATTTTCAAGTCTTATTTGTAAACATTTCTCGTCCCCATTCTCCTTCGAATCGTCAAAATTCACTGGATCCCCCAGCCAAAACAGGTAGCATTGACTTTATATTTATCCTGTGCTACCATTTTAACATAATTTACCAAATAGAGGTGCGTTTATATGGCAACGCTGAATCCCATTTTCGCTTCCCACATGGTATTCCAAGCCAATCAGCCAATCCGCATTTTCGGCAGTGGCTGCGGTAAGGTCACAGTTTCCCTTGCGGGGCAGACAAGCACTGTTTGCAGTACGGGTCCTGACTGGCTTATTGAGTTGGATTCCCGTGATTACGGTGGTCCGTACTCCATGGAGGTTGTTATCGACAGCGGACAAACTGTACTTAAGGACATCTACTTTGGTGATGTCTACCTGTTGGGTGGGCAATCCAATATGCAATTAAAGCTGCGGAAAACCAATGAATCTCCCGAGTGCTATGTGATGAATGACGATGTCCGTCTTTTTTCAGTGGACCGTCCCGAAGAAGGAGAATGCATTTTTTCAAGGCACGGATGGGTTCTGTGCACAAAAGAGCTTGCCGGAGAATTCCCGGCCATCGGGTACTATGTAGGAATCCGAATGGCTGAAGCAACCGGAAGAAAGATCGGTTTAATTTCCTGCTGTCAGGGTGCGTCCGTTATTCAGACATGGATGCCCAAGGAACTGTTCGATAACGACCACTTCTATGTTTCAGACACGGATAAGTTCCAGGACCATTTTGACTTCCCGTGGAACGGTTACGGGCATCTGTACGAAACCATGCTTTCAAAAGTGATCCCTTTCTCGATAAACGCCGTACTGTGGTATCAAGGCGAGGCTAATACCAGCATTGCGGAAGCGGCAATTTACCTTGATCTTCTGGATGCCTTTATCGCAAATACCCGCCGCGTTTTCCAAAACAGCACCCTACCCTTCATCGTAGTTCAGCTTCCTGTCTATATTCCTTGGGACGGTCCGGGCTGGCGCGGTATTCAAGCTGCACAAATGCGCGCGCAAGATAAGATCCCGGGTGTCCGCACCGTCATCAGCTGGGATATCTGTCAAAATGACGACCTGCACCCCAAAGACAAAAAACAACTGGGTCTGCGAATTGCAGAAAACCTGTTGAAGCTTTGATTAGGAGTATGGTCTATGAGAATTAAAACCATTCTTCTGGTTTTGCTCCTGGTCTCTTTATTGACAGGCTGCACGCTGGATTCCAGCGCATATATGCAGAACCCCATTTCCCTTTCCGGCGATACCGCCTATTATGCCACAATGGATCCTGATCTGCGGAAAACCGCATTGGACATGAAGCATATTGAAGTTTCAGGCATCGTATCCGCAGGTGGGTATACGACTATATTTGTGGGTGACGAGAAGCAGGATAGCATCTGTTTTTCCTGTACATTTTCCCAGCAACGAGATGAAATCACAGCCATAAAAGAAGGTGACACAGTCCAACTGCACGGCGTTTGTACCGGCATCGTTGGGAATATCATCTATCTGGAACATTGCCTGCTGACACAGTCCCGGGCACCCACCCAAACCAGGCCGTTCATACCACCTACCACAATGCCGGCGGTACCAAACACGCCGGAGGGCTCTGTCTCACCAACGACAGTGCCTCCTACGCCCCTGCCAACTGTTCCACCCACAGCAGTAGTGACTAATCCTCCTGCCACCGCGCCGCGGGCTACGGAACCAAGCATTGCCCCCACCACAAGCGAAGGTACGGAAGACATGGTCTGGATTCCACAAAGTGGCAAAAAATATCATATAAAACCAAATTGCAGTGGAATGAAGAATCCGGCGCAGGTCACAATAGAAGAAGCTCAGACCATGGGCTATACACCCTGCAAAAAATGCTATTCATAAAAAGTGCACCTGTATTCCCTACCCTTTTACGGAAGGAAACCGCCTCTTCTGACGCAACCGATAAATTTTATTAGTCAGGGCCATGGCTAAAGCCGACTGCTTGATTAAGCCCCGAAAGGGCGTATCTACGAAATACTCTTTTCCCTTAGATCCCCCATTATGCTGGATACGCTATACTTCGGCGGTATGCTTATGAACATCTGGATGTGATATCCGCATAGTTCTGCTTCTGTAATTTCCACACTCTTTTGCTGGCATAGTTGCCGCAGTATCTTTCCCATATCTACTTTTTATTTCTCCGTATATTTCCATTCTGCGATATTGGGGTGCAAATACGATATGGTCTTGACATCTCCACGATGTATGGTCTAAACTATTTATGTCTTTATCACTCACCATGAAGGCCTCCTCATTATGGTAGTTGTGTGGTCGACAAACCACTTCTACTATAATGGGGAGCTTTTTTCTCGTCTACGGCACTCCTCGCTAGAAGCTATTATTTTACCCCCGGTTTTACCCAATGTCATTAAGTTAAGAAAAACTGGATCTCACAGAAATGTGGGATTCAGTTTTTTCGTAATAAATTTAGAAAAACACTTGACAAAAAGCGTTAAATGTGCGGCCTTTTTGCTAATTACGATTAGCAAAAAGGCCCG
>JAFQUA010000013.1 GCA_017408725.1 Oscillospiraceae bacterium | reverse complement strand
GGGAACCTCTAAAAACTCAGATCATCGAGGACCAGAAGCTGTGAGGTTCACTAATTGAGATTGGTTTTTCGTATTTAACAGGAAAGTGACCCCTACAAGGCGCACTTATCCCACGGTTTTTGCCGATCTGTTGAGAAATTCAAACCGGCAGAGATTGTATATCAGGTTGGTCAGACCAATGTTGAATTCAGCCCTGGCAAGCCCGACACAGCGCACGGTAAGGCCATGCATGGATCTGGTCATAAAACCAAAGATATGCTCAATCCGGCATCTGGTTTTAGCCTTGCGCCTGTTGCTTGCCTTCTGTTCCTCCGTCAGGGGTTGCTTCTTGGTTCCGCGCTCGTGAATGTGGTTCTCCACTGTATCAGGCAGAGCTTCCGCAACAACACTGCCCCAGTAGGCACTGTCTGCGTAAATGGCCTTGTCGTTATCGTTGATCATTGCGGGCATGGGCTGGCTGTCATGGACATTTGCGGGCGTAACTGTATAGTCGGTAATGAGTTTGCTGTCCGCATCGGCTTTCACATGATCCTTATAGCCGAAGTGGAACTCACGACCCTTCCGGGTCCAGCGGGCATCCGTGTCCTTTTGACGCAGCTTGTGGATATTTTGGGGCTTTTTCCATTCTTCCGGAGTCTTTCCTTGCTTGATATCATCGTTTTCATCGTGATGGTTATGCTGACGGGGTGCTTCCACAAAGGTTGCATCCACAATAGTTCCGGTGTGGGTAATCAATCCGGCATCTTCCAGCTGTGCATTGAACAGGTCGAACAGTTCCCGAATCACGTTGGCCTTGGTCAGCGTGTCACGGTAGAGCCAGATGGTTTTTGCATCCGGTACACGGTCTCCCAAGCCCAGCCCAAGGAACCGCATAAAACTCATGCGGTCGTTGATTTGGTATTCGGTCTGGTCATCGCTTAAGTTATAGATCCGCTGCAGAACAAGCACCTTGAACAGCATGACGTAATCGTACGGAGGACGTCCACCGGCTCCTTTGGCCTGCTTTTTGAACACATTAGTCAGCTTTGGGCGGAACATCTCCCAGTCGATTGCGTGATTCAGCTTTTCCAGAGAATCTCCCAATTTGCTGAGCTTTTCAAGCCGCAGGCTTTCATCCCATAATCCTATCTGCATTTCTTTCGCCCTCCTTTTGCTTCTATTGTACCATACATTCTTGCTGTTGGGCGATTGAGTTTAGTTTTTAGAGATTCCCGATAATTTACTGCAGGAATATGTACGTTAGATCTTCACCGGTTCTTTCACCGCGAAGCTGAGGCCTTTGGGATAGAAGAACCGGAGTTTTTCCTCAGCAATGGCAAATTCCACCTCTTTGGCAAAGAGAGCTTCGCCGTCCACATTCACGGGAACCTCCCTGTCACAGGAGATTTTAAGTCCCCTGGTCTTATAGTGGCGCACCAGATGGGGCAGCTCTTTATATCTGCCATTTTTGTACTTGCCGATGATACCCGGCACCTGGGGAAGGCGCACCTTATCCACCAGCAGTACATCCAGCAGTCCGTCGGTGGGATCCGCCTCGGGAACCGGGTTGAAGCCGCCGCCGTAGAACCGGCCGTTGCAGGCACAGACGAAGGTAAATTCTCCGTCGATGGTCTCCCCGTCGATCTCCACCACGTAATGCTCGGAAATACCCTTGCACAGATTCACCGCTGTGGAGGCGGCATAGGCTTTGAAGCCGTGGAGGAAGGGCAGGCGCTTGTAGCGGCTTACATCGGTGCCGATCCGGGCATCCAGACCCACGGAGCAGATATTCAAAGCCCGGGTATCGTTGCAGCGGATCATGTCAAAGGTCACTTCTTCGGCATCCAGCAGGCGCTCCAGATCAAAAAAGGCTCTGGGATCATCAAAAAGCTTGACGAAATCATTGCCGCTGCCGCCGGAGAAGACGGTGACAGATACGTTGCTGTAACCGGCTGCGCCGTCAGCCACCTCGTTCAGGGTGCCGTCACCGCCGCAGGCATAGATCCGGTATTCTTTCCCGGTCTCGGCGGCAGCCCTTGCCAGCCGGCGGCAGTCGCCGGGAGCCTGGGATATCTGAATCTTATATCGAAGCCGGCGGCTTTCACAGGCTGTTTTAATTTTTTCCCGGTAATCGTCGGTGCGGTTGCGGCTGCCCGCCGCAGGGTTGATGATGAAAAGATGGGTCATTGATTTTACTCCGTGAAAAATGCATAATGCAAAATTCAAAATGCAAAATGTTTCTTAATTATGCATTATGCATTCTGCATTTTGCATTCGGTTTTACTTCTTCCGCTTATTGTCGGTGAACATATAGTAATTGCACTGGATCTTGCCGTTGTAGAATTTCCGTTTCTTGTCCGCCCGCTTGCCGAAATAATGCTCAAACTCCGGCTCGGAGGTGATAACATGCTTCTTCCACTCATTGGCAAATTTCAGGTGCCGGCCCAGGGCGCTGTACAGCCGCTGGGCGCTCTGCTGCTCCATCATCCGCTCGCCGTAGGGGGGATTGCAGACCAGAATGCCGGCGTCGGTGGGAAGACTCATCTTGGTGGCATCGCCGTCTTTAAAGGTGACGCAGTCGGAAACACCGGCTTTTCTTGCGTTGGCGAAGGACAGGGAGACGCAGGCGGGGTCCGCATCGGAACCCACGATCTGATACTTGCCGTGAAATTCCTTATCCTTTGCCTCGGTCTTCACCTGCTCCCAGATTTCCTTACCCATCCAGGGGAATTCCTCGGCGGCAAAATGGC
>JAFQUA010000079.1 GCA_017408725.1 Oscillospiraceae bacterium | reverse complement strand
TTCTTGCCGATGTAGCCCAGGCCTTCGATCAGACCCAGAGAAACGGTGGACTTACCTTCACCGAAGGGGGTGGGGGTAACAGCGGTAACCTCGATGAACTTGCCGTCGGGCTTGTCCTTCAGACGGTTCATAACCTTGATAAAGTCGATCTTGGGGGTCTTGCCGTAGGGGATGATTTCCTCGGGCAGCAGGCCCAGCTTCTCGCGGAAGAAATCGACGGGGGGCAGAGTCTTCTCTGCTTCCTCAGCGATCTGCCAGTCGGCAAACTTGGTGGGATCCAGCTTTACCAGACCCTTTTCGTCTACGTACTTGCCATTCTCGTCAAAAACGATTGCCATAGTGGGTATTCCTCCTTGTTTTTCGGTGTCTTTCGACACAATATTTGACTTATTTATCTGCCACAGCAATGTCCGCTGCGTCTCGGATGAGGCGCAGAGCCTTGCTGGTGAGCACACTTTTGATCACTGCCTTTTCAAATTCGGCATCATAGTAGGCTTGCATCTGTTCCATGGTCATATTGTTCTGGCGGCAGATGACAGCCAAAGCTTCGGCGATCTCGGATTCTTCAGCCTGCAGACTTTCCAGCTCGATGATCATATCGATGGCGGCTTGGTTCAGCAACGTAGCCTCAGCGGTGGGACGGGCATCCCGGCGAAGATCGTCGGCGGTGGTATTCATGAAGCTGCAGTACATATCAAGGCTCAGGCCCTGCCGGGAAAGCTGCGCTTCCAGAACCTTCAGCTGCTGGTCGACAGCGGCCTCGATCTGCTCGTCTGTAAAGGCCACTTCCAGTGTGGCGGAAGAGAGCCGCAGCAGCCGGTCCTGCAGATCCATCTCGGCCCGCTCGTCAGAGTAAGCCTGCATGCTCTGGCCCAGCTTTTCCCGCATTTCGTCCAGTGTGTCGCACTGACCGACTTCCTTGGCGAATACATCGTCCAACTGATAAGGGGTCTTGACCCGGATCTCATGAATGACGCATTTGAATTCCGCTTCCTTGCCGGCCAAGTCGGCAGAGTGGTACTCGGTGGGGAAGATGACCTTAACGGTGACCTTTTCTTCCACAACTTTGTCGAGCAGCTGCTCTTCAAAGCCGGGGATAAACATGCCGCTTCCCAAAACCAGTGTCTGATTCTCAGCGGTGCCGCCGGCAAACTGCTCGCCGCCTACGAAACCGGCATAATCAAGAACCACCTCGTCGCCCAGTTCGGTCGGTCGGTCGGTGATCTTAGCGATCCGGGGGTTCTGCTCTGCCAGCCGCTGCAGCTGGCGGGTGATCTCTTCGTCTGTTACGATGTGCCGGTTCAGCTGGGCAGACAGCCCCTTGTATGTAAAGCTCATGGGGATTCTCCTTAAACATATCGGAAAAGCCGCAAAATATGGGGCATTTTGCTCCGTGCATTTTGCAATTACAAATTCCGACGAGTATTATACAAAAAATTATTGCAAAAACCAATATAGTTATGATATTTTATTTATAGTTTCTATCTATAGATTCTCGAGGTGCTGATATGAACTATAATTACCTTCGTTATTTTTCTGTTTTGGCACAGGTGGAGCATTATACGCTGGCGGCTGCGCGGCTGGGTATTTCACAGCCCTCTTTAAGCAGCGCCATCAACCATCTGGAAAGCGAGCTGGGCGGCATCAAGCTGTTTGAAAAGGTGGGCCGCAACATCCGCCTGACGGAAGAAGGCCGTTACTATCAGGAAAAGGTGGATGCGGCGCTGAATGAACTGAACTCCGCTTCCATGACCCTGCGCAACAGCCAGATCAGTGCTCCGGTGGTGATCCGTATGGGCGTGGTATCCGGTACTTTAGGCGGTCTGGTAGCCAGAGAACTGGCATCGTACATAGGGCAGAATGAACGGATCCGGATCCGGTTGACAGAAAGCTCCGCGGAGGAGCTGATGGATCTGGTCCGGCAGGAAAAGCTGGATATGGCCATTGTGGATACCACAAACCGAGACAGAAGCCTGCATTTCCGGAAACTGGGACAGCGGGACTTCTGCGTCGCCCTTCCAATAAAGCACCCGCTGGCAGACAGCGAATGCATTTTGCCCCAGCAGATCGCTCAGGAACCCCAAGTCGTTTTCAACTATGACATTGAGAGTAGCTTCAGCCAGTGGGCAGTGGGAACCCCCAGCGATGAAAATATCATCGGTGTTGTGAACACAGCCCAGGCGGCGCTGGAACTGGTGGCTGCGGGGGTAGGCATCTGCACGATCTGCGCGGAATGCGTCCAGCCCCGGGAGGATGTCTGCTTTGTTCCACTGAAGAACTGGCATCAGGCGCTGTATATGTGCATCCTCTATGACAAGTGGCTGGAACCGCCGGTTTGGGATCTGGTGGAAAAACTGATCAAAGCCATAAGAAAGCAGGAGCAGGAACGGAATTAATACCCAAATACCAAAAAAAGCAACTCGATCCTGCGGAATCGAATTGCCCAGACGGTCGGCGGTATTATACCACATTCCCCCGCGGTGTTCCGCGATACCCGTCAGTCATGTGATACCAAAATTATTGTACAATAGTTCTTATGTATTGTCAAGTGTGGCATATGTGTTTTCTGTACAATTTGGAAGGCGGGAAGGGATTGGATTCTGTCAGTCCGACAATCACATTCCGGTTGCAATTTTTGCTGAAATTGGATATGATATATATGAGTATATATACACATTGAAAGGATGACCTGCCATGTATAAACAGGAAGCCCGGGAAGAGTATCTTCAGGCGCTGAAGTTGGGGCAGAAGGAATATAAAAACGCTGTGGCGGAGGGGCGAAATCCCTATCCCGAGGTTCTGGATGAGAAGCTGGGCGTGAGCAGTGCCGATATCGTACAGGAGATCGGTCTGGTGGACATTCCTGCGGAGAAGATCATCGGCGTCAAATCTGCCGGACGCACCACTGCGTTCACCGCGAATTTTCTACCTCTGCTGGGAACTGACAGCGAATTTTACTATAAATGGACCAGACTGTGTGAAGCACATTTAAGTACAGGAATCCGTGACCCGATCCTTTGCTATGAGTATTTGGGCGTTTTCTATGTTCAGGAAGGCAACAAGCGGGTCAGCGTACTGCGGTATTTTGGTTCTCCCCGGATCTCGGCGGTGGTCAAGCGAATCATGCCCCCCAAGTCAGAGGAGCCGCGAATCCGGGCATATTATGAATTTATTGAGTTTTATAAAAGCGCGGGGCTGTACCAGATTCAGTTCCACAAGCCCGGCGACTACGCTGCGCTGCTTACCTGTCTGGGCAAAGAGCCGGGGCAAAAGTGGACAGACCGGGAAAAACGAACCTTCTCCGCATATTTTCAGTATTTCCGCAATGCGTTCAATGATTTAAACGGTAAAGAATTGGGGCTGACTCCCGAGGAAGCACTGTTGATGTGGCTGGAGGTGTATCCGTTCCAGGATCTGGGACGGCTGCCGGAAAAAGAACTGAAAAAGACCCTAACAGCCATCTGGGAGGATTTAACAGCACTTTCCCTGCCCCAGCCGGTAGAGGTGCGTACGGAGCCGGAAGAAACGGACGAAGTTCCCGGTATGCTGACCCGGATCATTACGGGCACGCCGGAGCACTTGAATGTGGCCTTTGTTCACGCACTGGATCCCCAACACAGCACATGGATTGAGGAGCATGATCTGGCGCGTCGCTATATGCAGCAGATCATGGGGGACAAGGTCTCCGTTAAAAGCTATTACAATGCTGATACGCCGGAAGAAGCGGAGCTGCTTTTGGACCGGGCAGTGGAGGAAGGGGCAGAGGTGGTCTTTACTACCACACCTCAATTGAGCCGTGCCACGCTCCGTATGGCGGTCAAATACCCCAAGGTGCGGTTTTTGAACTGCTCCATGGATACACCGTACCACAGCATCCGCACCTATTACGGAAGACTGTATGAAGCGAAATTTATCACCGGTGCCATCGCCGGTGCCATGGCTGACGACGATAAGATCGGCTACATAGGCTTTTCGCCTATTTTCGGTGAGTTGGCCTCAGTCAATGCCTTCGCCCTTGGCGCTCAAATGACCAATCCCCGTGCAAAGGTTGTCTTGCGCTGGTCCTGTCAGGCCGGTGATCATCAAAAGGAATTTCTGGATCATAACATATGGGTGATCTCCAACCGGGATGTGCCCGCCCAGGAGCGGACGCACCTGCATTTCTGTAATTACGGAACCTATATGCGCTCTGAAGATGGTGTTATGCGTCCGTTGGCTTCCCCCGTTTATCTGTGGGAAAAGCTGTATGTCAATGTACTGCGCTCCATTCTGGCGGGCACATGGGAAAAAACCAAGGAGAGCCCCAAGGCCGTGAACTACTGGTGGGGCATGAACAGCGGTGTGATCGACATCGAGTTGGCCCACGATTTGCCGGACAGCATGGTGGCACTGGCCAAAATGCTGCGCTACGGCTTAAAGACCGGTACACTGGATCCTTTCCGCCGCAGGATCGTGGCGCAGGACGGAACGGTGAAGAATGACGGAAGCCGGGGTTTTGCGCCGGATGAACTGCTGCGCATGGATTGGCTCTGCGAAAACATAGAAGGAAAGATTCCGGAATTTGATGAGATCGAAGATTACGCCAAACCTATGGTGCGGCAGTTGGGTATCCATCGGGACCGGATTCCCATGGACAAGGAGGGCTCTTTGTGAAGATCCTGACTGTATCGGATGAAGAATGCGCTGCATTGTGGGATTACTATGCTCCCGGAAAGCTGGATGAATATGATCTGATCATATCCTGCGGCGATTTGAAAGCGGAATATCTGTCCTTTCTTGTCACCATGGCCAAATGCCCGGTTCTGTATGTCCATGGCAATCATGATACCGGCTATGCCCGCAGGCGTCCTGAGGGCTGCGACTGTATCGACGGGAAGATCGTGGTATATAACGGTGTTCGTATTATGGGACTGGGCGGCTGCCGCAGGTATCACCCCGGTGCCCACCAGTATACCGAATCCCAGATGCGCAAAAGAATCAGAAAATTGCGCTATGCTTTGTGGCGCACCAAAGGTGTGGATATCGTGGTGACCCATGCCCCGGCAAAGGGTTTGGGTGACGCGGAAGATCCTGCCCACTGGGGCTTTGAATCGCTGGTGGAACTGCTGGATAAGTATCAGCCGGAATATATGATCCACGGTCATGTCCATATGCGCTACGGCAGGGAGAATGTTCGAAAGCGGCAGTATGGAAAGACGACCATCATCAATGCAAGCGAGCGGTATGCTTTTGAGATCCCAGACAAGCTGTTCTCTGAAAAATACAGAAATCAACTGATCTGGAAAAACGGTGAGCCGCGCTGGGAGCATGACTGATCCTACATAAGGCTGCGAAAGAGGGAATGACCTATGTTTGAAGGCTATTCACCGGAAACCGTGGATTTTCTCTGGGGGATCCGGATGAATAACAACCGGGAATGGTTCATGGAACATAAACCGGAGTATGTAAAATATCTCTACGAACCGACAAAGGCACTGGGGGCTGAGCTGTTCCGACCTTTTGTGGACAAGCCCGGTGAACTGCTGAAAGTTTCCAGAATTTACCGGGATGCAAGACTGCACCATCCCCTGCCTTATAAGGAAAGCCTGTGGATCTGTATCCGGCAGGATGTGGATTGGTGGGCGGAAAATCCCTGCCTGTTTTTTGAGATCAATCCCGAAGGAATTGACTACGGTTTCTTTATTTGGAAACCCCGTCCGGCGGTGATGAAAGCGTTTCGAAAGACCATTTCTGCAGAACCCCGGAAATTTTTAGAGATGATTGAAGCGGTGGAAGCCGCTACCGGACAGCAAATCACAGCAGGGGAATACAAGCATCCGGAAAAATGCGAAAATCCCGAATTGCAACGGTTCTATCTGTGGAAGGACAAGTTGGATTGCACACGCCATGAGGATTTTGGCCAGGATACTTTCGGCCCCGGACTTGCACAAAGAGTCAGCGATTATTTTGAAAAGCTGACGCCGTTGTATGACTTTTTTAACAGATTTAAGATATGATTGGAGATAAATGCTATGAAGAAGACGATTTTTAAGGGTATGGCCACGGCTCTGGTGACCCCCATGAACGAAAAGGGTGTAGACTATGAGGCGTTTGGCCGCTTCATCGATTTCCAGATCGAAAACGGTATCAACGCACTGGTTGCTGTGGGCACCACCGGTGAAAATGCCACGCTGGAGCCTGACGAGCAGAAGGAAGTGATCCGCTTTGTGGTGGAACGCACTGCCGGAAGAGTTCCCGTTATCGCCGGAACCGGTACCAACAATACCGAGCATGTGCTTGCCAATACCAAGGCGGCCTGCGAAGTTGGTGCCGATGCCATTCTGGTGGTAACGCCTTACTACAACAAGGCCACCCAGAACGGCCTGATCCAGCATTTTACCACCGTTGCCGATGCTTCCACTGTGCCCATGATCCTTTACAATGTTCCCGGCCGTACCGGTTGCAATTTGCTGCCCAAGACCGTTGCCAAGCTTGCGGAGCATCCCAACATCGTTGCCATCAAAGAAGCCACCGGTAATATGTCCCAGATGGTGGAGCTGACCGCTCTGTGCGGCGACAAGATCGATATTTATTCCGGCGAGGATGCTTTGACCGTGCCCTTTATTTCTATGGGCGCTGCCGGTACCATCAGCGTTCTTTCCAATGTAGTGCCCAAGCTGTCTGTGGAGATGACCGACAAGGCCCTTTCCGGCGATTTTGCCGGCGCTGCCGAACTGCAGTGCCGGATGCTGCCGCTGATCAATGCTCTGTTCAGTGAAGTCAATCCCATTCCCGCCAAGGCGGCAACTTCCGCCATGGGCTATGGCGAAGATTATCTGCGTCTGCCGTTGACTCCCATGGAGGATGCTGCCCGTGCTGTGCTGTATAATGAGATGAGAAAGCTGGGTGTGCTGTAATGAGAGCCATTATTTGCGGCGCCAACGGTGCCATGGGCAAGCTGATCGACGGTATTCTGGGTGAAGATGTGGTCGGTCGGGTCAGCATCGACGGCGAAAACGGCGTTCCCAAGACATTTGACGAGCTTGGTGAAGTCAGCGCCGATGTTCTGATCGATTTTTCTCACCATACGGCTGTGGCGGATGTGCTGGATTATGCCCGCAAGATTCGCTGCGCCGTGGTCATCGGCACAACCGGTCATACGGCGGAAGAGAAAACACTGATCTATGAAGCAGCAAAAAGATTGCCGGTATTCTATTCCGGCAACATGAGCCTTGGCATCGCGGTGTTGTGCAAACTGGCACGGCAGGCTGCCGCCTGCTTCCCCGATGCGGACATCGAGATCGTGGAAGTGCATCATAACCGGAAGGTGGATGCTCCCAGTGGAACGGCCCATATGCTGTTCAATGCCATTCGGGAGGTTCGACCCGATGCGGTGGAGGCCTGCGGCAGAGCCGGTGAAGGCAAGCGGAAGAAAAATGAGATCGGCGTGGCATCGCTGCGGATGGGCAATGTGGTGGGCATTCATGAGGTGCATATCTGCACCCCCAGCCAGACGTTGACGCTGCGGCATGAGGCCGGAACACGGGCCATGCTGGCAGAGGGCGCGGTAGATGCTGCTCGCTTTATGGAGGGGAAGGCTGTGGGTCTTTACACCATGGCGGAGCTATTGGAGGAAAAATAATGCAGTGCTGGTATATGAACGGCGCGGGAAATGACTTTATGGTCATGGATGTCCGGGGCGCAAAGCTGGATCTGGCGGAAATGGCGGTAGAGTTATGTAAACTAACCGGTGCCGACGGATTCATGGCAACAGATAAGTCCGATAAAGCAGATTTTAAGCTTCACTTTTATAACGCAGACGGCTCCCGTGGCGAAATGTGCGGTAACGGCGCCCGCTGCATCTGCCGGTTTGCCTTTGATAACGGCATGGCAGGTACGGAAATGACTGTGGAAACCGATGCGGGTGTTGTGGAAGGCAAGCGCTTGTCGGAAAACGACTATCTGGTGAAGCTGAATAATCCTTCCATTGTGGATTTAAGCCGCAAGGGGGATATCGCTTATGTGGAGCTGGGTACCCCCGGCGTGCCCCATGCGGTGCAGGAGGTTAAGGGCCTGCGCTGGGCTATGGGCGAAATGCTCAGAGACCATGCAAAGGAACTGCGGTACGATCCGGCATTCCCAAAGGGTGCAAATGTGAACCTTTATAACCGGCTGGATGAAACAACGGTCCGGATTCTAACCTTTGAGCGGGGCGTGGAGGATTACACTCTGGCTTGCGGAACAGGCTCTGCTTCTGTTGCGGTAACACTGTGGCTGAAGGGACAGCTTCCCGGTGGCAAGCTCACACTCCAGAACCGGGGCGGTGATCTGAAGGTTACCGTAGAAGGAAAAAATAAAACCGTAGAAGCCCTCTGGCTGGAAGGCGCTACGGAAGTGACGAAGATCATGGAAGTATAAAAAAGAGATGCCGAAAGGCATCTCTTTTTTGTTTGGTTGGGATTAATCTTCCTTGCCCTTGGAGAGCATCACGTTGGCCAGGATGCCCAGGATCAGAGCGCAGGCGATGGTGGTCAGAGTGACCTTGCCGTCAGCAAAGGAAACGCTCAGACCGCCGATGCCGGGGATCAGAATGGCGGAAACCACGAACAGGTTCTTGCTGGCGTTCAGGTTTACCTTCTGGATCATCTTCAGACCGGAAACAGCGATGAAGCCGTACAGAGCCACGCAAACACCGCCCATGACGCAGTTGGGGATGGAAGACAGGAAGGTGACGAAGGGTCCGAAGAAGGAAATCACGATGCACATGATGGCAGCGGTAGTGATGGTGATAACGGAAGCGTTGCGGGTGATGGCAACACAGCCGACGGACTCGCCGTAAGTGGTGTTGGGGCAGCCGCCGAAGAAAGCACCGGCGATGGAGCCAATACCGTCACCCAGCAGAGTGCGGTGCAGGCCAGGCTCAGCCAGCAGGTCGGAGCCGATGATGCTGGACAGATTCTTGTGGTCAGCGATGTGCTCGGCAAAGACCACGAATGCAACGGGAACATAAGCTACAGCGATGGTGGCGATGAAAGCGCCGTCGATCTCCTTGACACCCTTCATGGCTTCCACGAAGGAGAAGTCGGGGATAGCAAAGATCTGCATATCTGCGAAAGCAGCGAAGTTGATAACCTGCAGAGCAACATTGTTAGTAGCAATGCCGATGACAGTGAAAATGGAGGCAACAACATAGCCCACCAGAATGCCCAGAACGAAGGGGATCAGCTTGGTCATGCCCTTGCCGTAGACAGAGAAGGCGAAGATAGCGAACAGGGTGATGATGCCGCAGATCAGCGCAACATAGGGGCTGCAGGCGGAAACACCGTCCACCATGACCTTGCCCACTTTCAGGTCATTGACTGCGTTGACAGCCAGAGAAAGACCGATCAGAGCAACGGTGGGTCCGATAACCACGGGGGGCATCAGCTTGCTGATCCAGTTAACACCGACCAGCTTGACAACGATGGCGATGACCACATAAACAAGACCTGCGAAAACAGCGCCGAGGAGCAGACCGGCATAACCGGCGGAAGCAGAAGCAGCACCGGCGAAGGCGGCGAACATAGAATTGATAAAAGCGAAGGAAGAGCCCAGGAAAACGGGGCTGCGGAACTTGGTGAACAGCTGGTAGACGATGGTGCCGACACCGGCGCCGAAGAGGGCGGCGGACTGGCTCATGCCGTTACCGATGATGGCGGGAACCAGGATGGTGGCTGCCAGGATTGCCAGGACCTGCTGGAAAGCGAACAGCAGCATCTGGCCGAACTTGGGCTTGTCTTTGATACTGTAGATCAGATTCATTCTATTTCCTCCATATATTTCTTTTTGGGATCTTCAAAAAAAGAGGAAATGCCACTGTTCGTGCACGCATTTCCTCCTTCATCGAAATTTTCCACTATGGGACAGTATACTGCTTTTTCTGACAAAAAGCAAGACAAAATTGCAGAAAAATGAATAATCTGTGAAATAGAAAAGAAAAAACAGAGGCGCGGTTACCGCGCCCCTATTTGTTAACTGTTTTGTAGCAGTTGCTTATTGTATTGCAGGGTATAGAGCTGATAATATCTGCCCTTCAGGTGCAGCAGCTCCTGATGGTTGCCCTGCTCGATGATCTGACCGTGGGACAGCAGAATGATGTTATCCGAGTGCTGGATCGTGGAAAGCCGGTGGGCGACGATCAGCATGGTGCCGATATTTTTCATCTTTTCCAGAGAGTCCTGAATGAGGATCTCAGTTTCCGTGTCGATATTGGCGGTGGCTTCGTCCAGAATCATGACGCTGGGCTTGTGCAGAATGGTTCTGGCAAAGCTCAAAAGCTGCCGCTGACCGGCGGAGAAGTTATTGCCCCGCTCCCGAACGACTTCATCCAGGCCGTTTTCCAGCTTGTTAATGAAGGAATCGGCGTTGACATACCGGCAGGCTTCCATGACCTCTGCGTCGGTCACATCATCCTTACGCAGCACGATGTTGCTGCGGATATCGCCGGAGAAGAGGAACACATCCTGCAGCATCTGACCGAAGTGGCGACGCAGAGACGCGATCTTGATCTTCTTGATATCGATGCCATCAATGAGGATCTGACCCTGTTGAATGTCGTAATTGCGGCAGATCAGGCTCAAAATGGTGGTCTTACCGGAGCCGGTGGAGCCGACGAAGGCTACGGTCTGCTTAGGATGAACATGGAAGGAAACGCCCTTCAGTACCCATTCGTCGGGTTTGTAGGCAAACCAGACATCCCGGAATTCGATCTCACCCTTGACCTCGTCCAGTTCAATGGCATCGGGTTCATCCACCACTTCGGGTACGATGTCCAGAATGCTGAAGATCTTTTCCGCGCCGGCAAAGGACTGCTGCAGCATATCAAACTGCTCAGCCAGTGTCTGGATGGGGTTAAAGAAGCGGGAGATATACATATAGAAGGAGACCACCGTGCCGCCGTCGATGACTTGCCCCAGAAAACTGGTTTCCTCAATATAACCCTTGGCACCAAAGTAGAACAGGCACATCTGGCTGGTAACGAAGAGCATGAAAACCATGGGCCGGAAAATGCCGAAAACATACATGCGGTTCTGCTTGGCTTTGCGCAGTTTGGTGCTGCGGGCGACAAAATCTTCCAGCTTGTTTTCCTCCTGATTAAAGATCTGGGTGATCTTCATACCGGAAAGATTTTCAGACAGGTAGGTGTTGATGTCGGTGGTGGCATTGGTGACCTTGCGGTGTACCCGGCGGCTGAACTGACGGAAAATGATGGTAAACAGCACGATAAAGGGCACGAAGCACAGAATCATCAGTGTCAGCGCGTAGTTCAGGAAAAGCATGGCAACCAGAACACCGATAATTACCATGGAGTTTTTCACCAGCGTCACCAGAATGTTGGTGAACATGAAGGAAATGCGGTTGGGGTCGTTGGCGACACGGGTCACCAGCTTGCCTACGGGGATGTTGTTTAGCTGCTCATGGCTCAGCTTTTCAATGTGGGTGAACACATCCAGACGGATCTGAGAAAGGATCTTCTGACCGGTTTTTTGCAGGATCATAGCCTGCAGATAGGTGCAGATCAGGGAAACTACCAGAATGCCAGCGTAGGTTCCCACCAGAGTAAACAGCTCAGTCAATGAGAATTCATGCTCTATCAACTTTTCAATATCGCCGACGATCAGAGGGGAGAGAATATCATAGACGATGGAGAACAGCATGATGAAAAACACACCGATGAAGCTCTTCCGGTAGGGTCTGGCGTAGCGCAGAAGTCTACGGATGATCTCGCCGTCTGCCATTTTTCGGTCTTTGTCGTCGGTTTCGTCCTTATGCTTTTTCAGCGCGGCCCATGCCAGCAGGAAAGCTACGGTGAACGCGCCGATGATGGCAAAAGCAATGACCAGCGGCAGGTAATCTTGTACGAATTTAAGCATTGTGGTTGCCTCCTTCCTCTTCCAGTTTCTGGAGGTCTACCATCTTTCGATAGGAGGGGCAGGTCTCATACAGCTCGGTATGCTTGCCTACGGCAGTCAGCGCGCCGTCCTCAATGAAGAGGATCTTGTCCATCTTTTCGATGGTGGAGATCCGGTGGGCGATGAGGATGGTGGTCTTTCCGGCGCGGGTCTGGTTCAGATTATCCAGAATGGTTTTTTCCGTTTTGGTATCCACGGCGGATACGCTGTCGTCCAGAATTAGAATGGGGGCATCCTTCATCAGTGCACGGGCGATGGAGATCCGCTGCTTCTGACCGCCGGAAACAGTGACACCACGCTCGCCCAAAACAGTGCCGTAACCCTGCTGGAATTCCTTGATGTTGCTGTGGATGTCTGCAAGTTTTGCGGCACCTACCACGGCATCGGTGGTGTGATTCTTGACAGCGAAGGCGATGTTATTTTCAATTGTGTCGGAGAAGAGGAAATTATCCTGAGGTACATAGGCGCAGGCTTCCCGGATACTGCGGATGGTAAGCTTGTTCACATCCTGTCCGTCAATAAACAATGTACCGTCGGGCACATTATAGGTTCTGAGGATCAGATCGACCAGTGTGGTCTTGCCGGAGCCGGTCTTGCCCACAAGACCCACGCTTTCGCCAGCGTTGATGGTGAAGGAGATGCTGCTCAGTGCCTCAAATTCGCCATCAGGGTACCGGAAGCTTAAATTCCGGAACTCAATATTACCCTGGGGATTCGTAAGTTCGACAGTGCCGGGCTCGTCCTTCACATGGACGGAAGCATCCAGCAATTCTCCCAGACGGTCAAGAGATGCTTTGCCACGTGAGGTCATGTCGATCAGTTCGGAAACTGCCATAATGGGCCAGACGATGGCATTGAAGTAGCCGATAAATTCCAGCAGCTCACCGGCATTGAAGGTGCCGGTATAAACAAGGTAGCCGCCGTAGCCCAGAATGATGCAGATGACACTTTCAACGAAC
Source organism: Oscillospiraceae bacterium (assembly GCA_017408725.1). Next base: position 26,786 of record JAFQUA010000079.1, on the reverse strand, counting down.
ATGGTCACCAGCACCCGGAACAGAACGGAAGCCTTGGTGTGATCCAGATTGGCGTTTTCGTTTTCCACATTCAGCTTCTTAAAAGCCCAAAGCTCCTTGCCTTCCTTGACAAAGGCCTTGATAACGGCGATGCCGGAGAAGCTTTCCTGCGAGAAATCAGAAAGCTTGGAAAAAGCTGCCTGACGGGTATCCCATTTTTTCGTCAGCTGTTTGCCTACGACGGTGGCGGAAGCAAGCAGAAACGCCATGGGGATCAGAGACAGAACCGTCAGAAGGTGATCCATGCGCCACATATTGCTGATGGCAAGGAAGCCCATCAGTACGGCGTCAAAGAACATCATAACGCCCCAGCCGAAGCATTCCTGCACGGTATCCAGATCGTTGGTAAACAGGCTCATCAGATCGCCCACTTTGTTGATCTGATAATATTCCCGGCTCAATTCTTTCGCATGGCTGAACATTTTGTTGCGCAGATCCTCTTCCAGCCGGACAGCGCTGCCGAAGAAGCAGATGCGCCATAGAAAACGGCCGCAGATCATGGCAAGAATGATCCAGATCATGGGCATACAGATGCAGTCCAGCACGAAGTTCATGTCGAAAGCTGTCTGCACACCGTCCACTTCCACATAACCCTGATTGATGCCGTTGATGACCATGCCATACAGTTCGGGGATCTCCAACTGCAGGTAGTCTACGGCGACCAGAGAAAGCAGACCTAAGATCAGCCAACCGGCATATTTCAGATAGTACCGGTTAATATGCTTTCCGAATATCATATGTGCTCCCTTTCTCTTTAAAGTGATAGTTGTGCGAATTATAGCACATCCAAAACTGTTTGGCAATCACTTATGCGAAAAAAGTTGCGCCTGCAACATTTGTTCTTTTGCTTATTTGGGAATGGTGATGGTAAGTACGATCTGGTTTTCCGTTTCCCGCCGTTCCGAGACAGCAGGAATGCCGGAAAGCTGGATGCGCTGCAGGGTCTGGTTCAGATTGTTGAGAAAGCTTCGCACATTTATCCGGGGATCCTTTGTTTTTTTGTCCGCCAACAGCTCCTCTATATACTGCTCCGTTCGGGCAACGCTCATGCCCTGCCGGGCGATGAGGGAAATGACCCGCAGTTTTTCTGTGTCGCTTGTAAGCTTCAGCAGCGCCCGTGCATGGCGCTCTGTCAGATTCGCCTGCCGCAGTGCTTCCAGAACCGGCGGGGCGTGGCGCAGCAGCCGCAGCTTGTTGGCAACGGCGCTTTGGCTTTTTCCAAGAAGCCGTGCAGCCTGCTCCTGACTCATGCCCCACTGCTCCACCAATCGCGCAATCCCGTTTGCCTCCTCTATAAAATCCAGATCCTGCCGCTGGAGATTTTCGATCATGGCAGCCATGCCGGATTCCTTGTCATCCATACTCATAACGATGCAGGGGATCTCCGTCAGCCCTGCCATTTGCGCCGCCCGCAGCCTGCGTTCTCCGGCGATCAGCTCATAGTGGACTCCTACCCTGCGAACAGACAGAGGCTGCAGGATCCCGTGCTGCCGAATGGAATCCGCCAGCTCTGTCAGTGCCTCTTCCCGGAATACCTTTCTGGGTTGGGCAGGATTGGGACGGATGGAGCGGGCAGGCAGGAACACCACCCTTCCGGTTTCCATATAGGTTTTCAGCTTTTGGCATTGCATTGCCCTTCCTCCTTTGTAAATGGTGCTTTCCATTTTACTTTCCGGGAAATGGGAAACTTAGCGAAAGCCGCCCTAGGAAGGAAAAACTACACGACATCTTTCGCAATAAAAACGGGCGCACCCGGTTGGGTGCGCCCGCAGGGAGTTTATTTAACGGCTGCCCTTGTCGTAAGGAATGCCTTCTGCTTTGGGTGCCCGGGACTTCTTGGAGGTGAAGGCCAGAACAATCAGAGAAATGATATACGGCAACATATTGTACACAACGCTGGGGATGTTCAGTGCCAGCATGAAATCGAAGCCGGAGTAGACATTGCCCAATGCCCTAAAGAAGCCGAACAGCAATGCGGCCAGTGCGATCTTGAGAGGATGCCATGCGCCGAAGATCATAACAGCCAGAGCAAGGAAACCGAAGCCTGCCACGCCGTTTTCGAATTTCCAGACACTGACGCCTGCGGTAATATACACGATACCGCCCAGACCGCCCAGCAGACCGGAGATCAAAACGCCGGCATAGCGCATTTTGTAGACATTGATGCCTACGGAATCTGCTGCCTGAGGATGCTCACCGCAGGAGCGAAGACGCAGACCGAAACGGGTCTTATAAAGGGCGATATAGGCAACCACCAGACAAATCACTGCCACCAGCATGAACCAGTTGAACTCAAAAGAGCCGATGCGAACCAGAAGCAGGTCCTTGGTGTGGACATAGGAAATGTCGGAGGACACATCGTGACCGCCGGAAGCGGCAGTGTTCATTGCCTTTACAGCTACGGTAGCTGCTGCAGTGGCCAGCATGTTCATAGCGGTACCGGTGATGGTCTGGTCAGCTTTGAAGTTTATAGCGGCCACTGCAAGAAACAGAGAGAAGATCATGCCAAACAGGGCGCTGGCGACGATGGTGGAAAGGATCAGCACCGGCGCACCTACGGATGCGGGCATGAATTTCATGACCAGTGCGCCGCCAAGGGCACCGATGACCATGATGCCTTCCAGACCAATGTTGATAACACCGCTGCGTTCTGCAAAGCAGCCGCCAAGGGCTACCAAAAGCAGGACAGAGGCAAAGATCAGTGTGTATTGGGTCAAAAGGATCATTTACCCTCGCCTCCTTCCTTTTGCGCTGCAGCGAGTTTTTCGTCATTTTTGCGGATGCGGGCTTGGATAAAGTACTTAAAGAATGCGACAAAAGCGCACAGATAGATGATCAGGCTGGAGATCAGGCTGGATATCTGAGAGGAGTAGATCTGCAGATCCACATTGCCGCCACCCAGAGTGATATACTGAATGAAGAAGGAGGATAGAATAGAGCCGATGGGGTTCAGACCGCCGAGGAATGCCGCGGCGATGCCGTTAAAGCCCATTGCGGGAACGGAGGAGATGGTGGTTTCCCAATCTTCAATACCGGTCTGATACAGCAGGCAGGCACCCAGACCCGCCAATGCGCCGGAGACCACCATGGTCAGAATAATGTTGCGGTTTTCCTTCATACCGCAGTACTTGGCGGCATGGTAGTTACCGCCGGTCGCCTTCAGCTCGTAACCGAACTTGGTCTTGTTCAGTACGATCCAGATCACCACGGCAACGATCAGCGCCAACGGAATGGCGATGGTCACACTCTTTTCGCCGCCGAACAGTGCAGGCAGTCCCAGATTGGGCAGCAGCGCGCCGGGATTGGTACCCTGCAGAGTCTTGGTATAGGGGCTGTTGGGGCTTTTTACAACGGTTAGAATAAGGTTGGTCAGATACAGCACGATCCAGTTGAGCATGATGCCGGAAATGACCACATTCACATTGCACAGGGTTTTAAGCAGACCGGCCAGAGCGCCCAGCAGCGCGCCGGCGGCCATGCCTATCAACAGGCACAGATACCAGGGAAGGTTCCATGCCAGTGCAGCATACAGGGAGGCGCAGGCACCGGCTACATACTGACCGGCTACACCAATGTTAAACATGCCTACCTTATAGGCAAACAGAACGGAAAGAGAGCACAGCAGCAGAGGCACGGTACGCACCAATGTCTGACCGAAGTACTTCAGCTTCAGCATGCCGGGATAGCGGAAAAAGCTTTTCATAACGGCTATAATGGCATCAAATGCACCTCTTGGCTCGATCAGCAGCAGTACCAGATAGCCAACCAGCAGACCGCCCAGAATACAGATCAGAGAGGACAGCAGCGTCTGGAAACCGTCCTGCCGGATGAGAGAAGTTCTTTCTTTTTTCACTGCGATCACCCCTCCTTTTTGGCACCGGCCATGTAAAGGCCGAGTTCTTCAACTGTGGTGGTTTTGGGATCCAGTTCGCCAACGATCTCGCCTTCATACATGACAAGAATCCGGTCAGATACAGTCATGACCTCGTCCAGCTCGAGAGAGACAAGAAGAACAGCCTTGCCCGCATCCCGTTGGGCAACGATTTGCTTATGAACAAATTCAATAGCACCAACGTCCAGACCACGGGTAGGCTGAACGGCAATCAAAAGCTGGGGATCTTTATCGATCTCACGGGCAATGATTGCCTTTTGCTGGTTACCGCCGGACATGGACCGGGAGATGGTGACGGGACCCTGACCGCTGCGGACATCATAGGTGTCGATGAGGCGCTCAGCATAGGCACGGATGTTTTTGCGGCGCATGAAACCAAAGCAGTTGGTAAACTCGGGCTCAAAATAGCGCTGCAGGATCATGTTGTCTTCCAGGGTATAATCCAGCACCAGACCGTGCTTATGGCGGTCTTCGGGAATATGGCTCATACCAGAAACAGAACGCTTACGGATGGGAGCGTAGGTGATGTCCTGACCAAGCAAACGAACTTTGCCGCCGGAAACAGGCTCCAGACCGGAGATGCCATATACCAGTTCGGTCTGACCGTTGCCGTCGATACCGGCAATGCAGACAATTTCACCGGCACGAACCTGGAAGGAAACATTGCTGACTGCGTTTTTCTTGCTGACCTTGGAAACAACAGACAGATCCTCAACATCCAGAACCACATTGGCAGGCTTTGCCGCATCCTTACTGACGGCAAATTCCACATCGCGGCCAACCATCATCCGGGAAAGCTCAGCCTTGGATGTGTCGGCAATATTCACGGTACCGATGTATTTGCCCTTGCGCAGAACGGTGCAGCGATCCGCAACGGCCATGATCTCATTGAGCTTGTGGGAAATAAAGAGAATGGATTTTCCTTCGGCTGCCAGATTCTTCATGATTTGCAGCAGTTCTTCAATCTCCTGAGGGGTCAAAACTGCTGTAGGTTCGTCGAAAATCAAAATCTCATTATCCCGATACAGCATTTTCAGGATCTCAGTACGCTGCTGCATACCCACGGAGATATCTTCAATCAGAGCATCGGGATTTACATGCAGACCGTATTTTTCAGACAGTGCCATTACCTTTTTCCGGGCAGCGGCTCTTTGGAGAATGCCGTTTTTGGTATTTTCTACACCAAGGATGATGTTATCCAGAACAGAGAAGCATTCCACCAGTTTGAAATGCTGATGGACCATACCGATACCCAGAGCGTTGGCGTCGTTGGGATTGTTGATTTTAACTTCCGTACCATCTTTTTTGATGATTCCTTCCTCGGCTTGATACATACCGAACAGAACGCTCATCAAAGTGGATTTGCCGGCGCCGTTTTCGCCCAGAAGGGCATGAATTTCACCCTTTTTCAGCTGCAGGGTAATATCGTCGTTGGCGATGATACCGGGAAACCGCTTCGTGATGTGCAGCATTTCCACTGCATAGTTTTCCAATTCTGCATACCTCCTTGCGCGGCTAGAGGACAAAGTCCTATATTCCGCAGTCATATATTTCAATAATACCATACAGAAGGTGCTTTTGCAAAATATATTTTGCGATTTTTGACAGGTTTATCCCGTTTTTGCAATAAAAAAGAACCGGCCGAAGCCGGTTCTTTTTGAGAAAAATTAACCCTTGATGTTGCCCAGGTACTCGACGTTGACCTTGTCGCCTACAACGGGAGCGTTGGCGATGTCGCTGGAAACCTTGATGGTGCCTTCGAACATAGCCTTAACCATGGCAGCGTAGTCGGCAGCGGTGAACTTGCCTTCCACAAACTGAGTGGTGGTGGGGATCTGAACGTAGTTCAGGGCAGCGTCAGTGCCGGAAACCAGACCCAGAGTCTCGATCTTGCCCTTGTAGTTATCCCACTTGTTGTTGATCAGAACATCGGTCAGGGTGTCGATTGTGGTGGGGTACAGACCCTTCATAGCGGAGGTGACGGTCATGCCTGCGCCGTAAGCGCCGTCGATGATGGCAGCCTGGTCAACATCAACGCCGATGACCTTGCCATTAACCTTCTTGGCAGCTTCAGCAGCAGAGGTGTAGATGCCGCCGCCGCAAGCGAAGACGACCTCGGTGCCTGCGCCGTACCAGGTGTCCATAACAGCGGTGATGTCGGCATCGCCGAAGAACTGACCGCCGTAGATGTACTTGATGTCGATTTCGATGGCCAGTTCGTCAGCAGCGGCAGCAGCGCCCTGAACATAGCCGTAGCCATAGCGGATAACAGCGGGAACAGCCATACCGCCCAGGAAGCCCAGCTTGGTGTAACCCAGCTTGACAGCAGCGTAACCGGCCATGTAGCCAGCCAGCTCTTCCTGATAGATAGCGCAGTAGACATTGCTCATGTCAACATACTTGCTCAGATCCCAGTTGTCGGGATTGTAGTCATAGGATTCGCCCTTCAGAGCAACGCCGGCCTCCAGCAGGTCACCCTTGGCAACGTCCAGAGCGATGAACTTGACGTTGGGGTACTTGGAAGCGCACTCAGCGATGGTGCCGCCGAAAGCGTAACCGGGCATAACGATAACATTGTGGCCCTCAGCGATTGCCAGTTCCACGGAAGCAACACGGCCGGCGGTATCGTTGGTGGTGGGCTTGTAGTACTTGGTGGGGATGTTGTTGTCCTTGCCGAACTTAACAACGGCTTCCCAAGTGGTCTGGTTGAAAGACTGGTCGGTGATATCACCGTAGTCGGTAACCATGGCGATCTTGTTGTCTGTCTGCTCCTCAGCGGCGGGCTGGCAGCCGGCGAACAGGGAAGCTACCATCAGGCAAGCCAGCAGCAGTGCCAGAATCTTCTTCATTTTATATTCCTCCAAAATTATTTTTGTTGGTATTTCTTCATACCTATAATTATTGTCGCACAGTTGGTTATAAAAATCAACTTATTTTACAAAATTTGTAGAAACGCACAACAAAAGGGTTCAGCCCATGTGCTTTTTGGCGGAAAAACTGTGGGGAAGCAGCTGGTCAAGGGTCAGTTTTTCATAAGAATCCCCGTCACCGGCCAAATAAACCACAAAATCGTCCTCGCAGAATTCCCGCATCACCTGACGGCAGACACCGCAGGGGGGGAACGGACCGGTGATGATGCCATCCTTGCCACCGCAGATGGCGATGGCGGTAAAATCCCGGTGACCGTCGTAAACTGCCTTAAAAAAGGCAGTACGCTCGGCGCAGACCGTGGGCGTGAAGGATGCATTTTCAATGTTGCAGCCTTGATAGACCTTGCCGTCAGCGCACAGCAGCGCCGCACCGACTTTATAGCCGGAGTAGGGGATATAGGCGTGGGTCATGGCTTCCTTTGCCAGTTCAATGAGCTTTTCTGGTGTCATAAAAGCACCTCCTTGGCAAAGCTTTTGCCGGGGGTGTCCAGATCAACGCCCAGCAGCTCCGCGGCGGTAGCCGCGATATCTGCAAAGGATGCCCGGGTGCCGAGATTTGCGGATTTAACCCGTTTACCCAGTACCAGCAGGGGAACATATTCTCTGGTGTGGTCGGTGGTGGCGGTATAGGCAGGGTCACAGCCGTGGTCGGCGGTGATCATAACGATGTCCTCATCACCCAGCTTTTCCAGCAGGCTGGGCAGCCATGTGTCAAATTCTGTCAGTGCTTTGGCATAACCGTCAATATCCCGGCGGTGGCCGTAAAGCATATCAAAGTCCACCAGATTGACAAAGCACAGACCGTTAAAGTCCTTTGCGGCATAATTCAGCGTGTGCTGCATGCCGTCGGCGTTGTTCTTATTGTACACATGCTCAGTCACGCCCTGACCGGCGAAGATATCATAAATCTTGCCAACGGCAATGGAATCCAATCCGGCAGCTTTCACAGCGTCCAGCAGGGTTTGCTTGGGCGGCTCCAGAGAATAGTCGTGGCGGTTGGAGGTGCGCTTGAAGTTGCCGGGAGTGCCGATGAAGGGACGGGCGATGACCCGGCCCACGCCATGCTTGCCAACCAGCAGCGACCTTGCAATGCGGCAGTACTCGTAAAGCTGCTTGATGGGGACGATCTCCTCGTGGGCAGCGATCTGGAATACGGAGTCGGCGGAAGTGTAGACAATCAGATCCCCGGTTTTTATGTGCTCCTCGCCGAATTCCTCGATGACGGCAGTGCCGCTCCAGGGGGCGTTTGCCAGAATACCCCGTCCGGTTGCCTGCCGAAAGGGTTCGAGGATCTCCTCCGGAAAACCGTTGGGATAGGTGGGCAGAGGATCGGGGGATACGATACCGGCAATTTCCCAGTGGCCGATGGTGGTGTCCTTGCCCATGGAGCTTTCCGCCAGACGGGCAAAAGCGCCGGTGGCGACTGCTTTGGGCAGGCAGGAGACACCGTCGATATTGCCCAAACCGGCAGAAATCATATTGGGAATACAAAGAGACTCAGATTTGGCGCAGGCAGCAAGGGTGTTGACGCCTACATCGCCGAAGGAAGGACTATCGGGCATCTTGCCAATGCCGAAAGAGTCCAGAACGATCAAAAATACGCGTTTCATAGATTCACCTCACAGTGAGAATATGGGGAGGAAAAACCCTCCCCATGTATCATATCCGTTATTTGCACTCCATTGCCACGGCAACATCCAGCGCCACCTTCATCATGGTGGTGAAGGAATTCTGCCGTTCCTCAGCGGATGTTTCCACACCCTTGAGAACATGATCGGAAATGGTGCAGATGCAAAGACCACGCTTGCCGTAACGGGCGGCATTCATATATAGAGCGGCGGCTTCCATCTCCAGCGCCATAACGCCCATCTTCTTCAGACCGTAAACACTGTCCAGCCCCGCGGGAACATCCACATGGTCACCGTAGAATACATCGGAAGAGTTCACATTGCCTACATGATAGGTAGCGCCAGCTGCTTCGCAGGCTTTCACAGCTTCGCTCAACAGTTCGTAGGAGGCGATGGGGGCAAAGGTGCCGGGCAGATGGAACTGGTTCTGCCACGCAGAATCGGTGCAGGCGCCCTGCGCCAGCACGATGTCATAGAGATTGATATGATCCTGAATGGAACCGGCGGAGCCTACACGGATGATGTTCTCCACGCCGAAGCTGTTGAAAAGCTCGTGGGAATAAATGCCGATGGCGGGCATGCCCATGCCGGAAGCCATGACGGACACCTTGACACCTTTATAATAACCGGTGTGACCCTGCACACCACGGACATTGTTCACAAGCACGGGATTTTCCAGAAAGTTTTCGGCAATGAATTTAGCCCGCAGAGGGTCACCGGGCATCAGTACGGTCTTACCGAAGCCAATGTCATCAAGGACATTGATATGAGGGGTTTTGGGGAAGTTGGACATAACGGTTTCCTCCTTAATAAGTGCCGTCGTTTTCAAGACCCTTGGCAATCTTGACGATGCGGGAAGTGCCGAGACGGGAAGCGCCCAGTTCGATGAATTTTTCTGCATCTTCCAGGGAAGAGATACCACCGGCGGCCTTAATCTTTACATGGGGAGCGACATGCTTCGCGAACAGCTCCACATCGGCGAAGGTGGCGCCGGCCTTGGAAAACCCGGTGGAGGTCTTGATATAGTCTGCGCCGGAATCGGAAACGCATTTGCAAAGGGCAATCTTTTCGTCATCTGTCAGCAGACAGGTCTCGATGATGACCTTCAGGAGCTTGCCTTTGCAGGCAGTCTTGATGGCGGCAATCTCAGCGGTAATCTCTTCCCACTTGCATTCCTTGGCCCAGCCGATGTTGATGACCATATCCACTTCGTCAGCGCCGTTATCTACGGCATCGCTTGCCATGAAGCATTTGGCCGCGGTGGTGGCATAACCGTTGGGGAAGCCGATGACGGTGCAGATGGCTAATCTTTCGCCGACATATTCTTTCGCCTGCTTCACATGAGCGGCGGGAATGCAGACGGAGGCGCAGGAGTACTTCATGCCGTCATCGCAGATAGCTTTGATCTCCTCCCAGGTAGCGGTCTGAGCAAGCAAAGTGTGGTCGCACTTGGCGAGAATGTCTTTCAGTTCCATAATATATTCTCCTTTTAGTTCTGTCCGTGAAGTTTGATTTTTTTATGTTCCTGTATGCCGTGGATATAGCAGCTGTGGCACATGGCGATATAGCTGTCGTTGCCGCCCAGCACCACCTGCGCACCCTTGGTGACGATATATCCGTTAGAGATTCGGGCATTGACAGTAGCTTTACAGCCGCAATCGCACATGGTTTTGATCTCTTCAATACAGTCCGCCAGCTCCATTAAACGCCGGGAACCGGGAAACAGCTTGGTTTGGAAGTCGGTACGCAGACCGAAGCACATGACCGGCACACGGAAATCGTTGACAATGGCGCGAAGCTGATCGATCTGCTCTACCGTCAGGAACTGACATTCGTCTACGATGACCGCATGGCAATTCCCATCAAAGCCTTCCCGATAGCGCTCATAAATATCCTTACCCGGGGTGATGATCTCACACTCGGCCTCCAGACCGATACGGCTGCGGATGGTGGCGGCACCGTCGCGGGTGTCGGCACTGGGCTTGATGAGCCAGACCTTCATGTCGTTTTCTTCGTAGTTATACTTGGTGATCAGAGCCTGGGCCGTCTTACTGGAACCCATGGCACCGTACTTAAAATAGAGCTTGGCCATATCTGTCTACCTCCAATTTCTTTTACTATTGTACCAAATAACCAGCCTGTTTGCAAGCGGATTCTGTTTCAGTTTGCAAAATGGAAGCGGATTGACAAAATGGCAGGATTGTGAGAAAATACCAGCAGATTTCAATGGAGGTGTCATAAATATGCGTAGAATGATTGCGTTATTTTTGGCGGCAGTTTTGCTTTTCGGTACGGTTTCCGGCTGTGCCGTGGTGGGAGACATTGCCGGCAATGTGGCGGATGCTGCGGCAAAGGAACTGGAAATCCAGCTTAAGGCTACGCTGCAGAAGTATAAGGTGGAAGTGGTGGAAGTGAAAACCGCTTTCGGTCACCTCAACGGCGATGATGAAAAGACCCTGCAGTTTTTCTGCGCTGCTTTGATCAAATGTGAATCGAATACCGCAGCCCAGACCTGCGCTACGGCTTTGGATGCTGTGTTTGAAGAGGCAGGTAGCATGGCCCAGACCGGGAGTCAATTCACCCACAGTGCGCTGGTACATAAGACCATCCAATTTGACCATGCTGATTTCAGCGGAGGGAATTACTATACGGTATATGTGTACAATTCCTCTCTGACCGGCGATCTATTAAAGGACGCAAAATAAATTTGAGGGGTGTACCGCTTGGTGCGCCCTTTCCTGTTTGTAAAAAAATAGGGAAAAAGGACTTTACATTTTTCTTCCAATCGTGTATGATACTGGAGAACAGAGTAGGAGACCTCGCGTGAAGTGCCACCGGGACGGGGAGTTGCCCGGAGGACGAAGGATCTATTTCCGCGATGGGGTCACCGCACCCGCTGTTGCATATTGGAAGACCTCCTTTATGTAGCAACGATACTCGGTCGGGCGAACGGTCGGCTGATATTTGCTGCCATGCCCAACTGTATCTGTGAAGACTCCCTGTGCTTTGCACGGGGATTTTGTTTTTGCAGGCCGTTGGTCGCCGTTTGCTACAAAAAAAGGAGGAAATTTTTATGTCAAAAGTCAAAAGTACCGCGCTTTATTCCCATCCCTTTTCCAAGGCCTACTGGCGTGATGCCGCTGCAGAGCTGAAGGATGTCAAAATGCTGGTGATCACCGCACTGATGATCGCTCTGCGTATTGCCCTGAAGCCCTTCGCCATCTACATTGGACCCCAGATGGCCATCCAGACCGCAACTCTGGCAACCGCGTTGGGTGCTATGATCTTTGGACCCGTGGTAGCCATCCCTGCGGCCATTATTTCCGATACCGTCGGCTTTATGATCTTCCCCTCCGGCGAGTATTTCCTGCCCTTTATGCTGACGGAAATTGCCAGCACCATGATCTACGCACTGTGTCTGTATCGCGCAAAGCCCAGCGCCACCCGTGTGATCGTTGCCCGGTTCCTCATTTGCTTCCTTGTGAATGTGGTGCTGCAGCAGCTGATCTTCGCATGGCAGTATACATATCAGGGAAATCCCGAAAAGGCCAAGGATTCCATCCTGGGCATCATGACGGTTGCCCGCATTTTCAAGAATCTGTTCTTCTTCCCTATTGAGGCTGTGGTCATCACCCTGTTCCTGAAGGTGCTGGTGCCGGTAACCGCCCGGGCCAAGCTGACCTACGATCATAATGCAAACTTCAATTTCAGCAAGAAGCAGATCGCAACCCTGGGCCTGCTGCTGGTATTCGGCGTCGGCTGTGCTGTGGGATATTTGACCTACCGCTATGCCGATACCTCCCGCTCCGCTGACTATACGGATTCCCAGCGTGTGGAAGCCAACAAGGGCATGACCGAGCTGGTGCTGGAAAAGACCGACGATTGGGACGATGAGACCGTGGTCTGCATTGTCGACAGCGCGTTCCGGCCCATGTTTGAGGACGAGACCGATTACACTGTGGCGGTCTATGTTCTGGACAAGGAAGCCTTTGCCGCCGGTCAGGCAAAGGACGACAAATACACCATGGATACCCTTTGGGGTTATTCCAAGAGTGGCCCCAGCAAGGATAAGTACAAGTCCCTCATTAAGGTTGCCAGCGTAACGTTCCAGAAAAACGAAAAAACCGGCGAGATCCTTGCCTTTAAGGTAACCGCGATCCAGTAAACCATCTCCGGGAGCGGCAAATGCCGCTCCCGGTTTTTGAGTATTTGACAAGAAACCAAACCTTCGATATAATACAAACAAAAACGCAAAGGAGCAAATACGATGCACATTCATCACGATCATATCGGGGGTCATCACCATGACCACGACCACGAGCATACCCATTCCCATACCCATGAGCACACCCATGACGGCGTGACCCACAGCCACGAGCACACCCATGCCCATGAGCATACCCACGAGCATCCCCATGACCATGAGCATCTGCATGAGCATGGTGCGGAGCATACCCATTCCCATGACTGCGGCGGTCAGTGCGCCGGCTGCGCTTCCAAGTGCGAGCATACACCTATGGAAGAGCTGATGGCGCTGATGAAGTACATGGCAGGCCACAATGCCGCCCATGCCAAGGAACTGGCAGATCTGGCTGTCCAGCTGGAGAAGGCAGGCAACCGTATGGCCTATGAGCAGGTCATGGCCGCGGTTTCTGATTTTGAAAAGGGCAATATGCGCCTGACGCTGGTGCTCCAGAGCCTGGATGTAAAGTGAGGAAATGCTATGTGCCTTTCTACTGTATATAAAAACACCCAGACCGCGGAAAATATTCTAATGAAGAATGTTATGCGCATTGAGTGCAAAGACGGTTGTGTGATCCTAACAGACCTGATGGAGCGCAGCGTGGCCATCGAAGGCGAGCTGGTCAGCGCCAATCTGGTGGACGGCTTTGTGATCGTCAAGGAAACCGTCGCCTAAGAAATAAGGGTCCGGATCGGCAAAACGATCCGGATTCTTTTATTAAAGGAAAAGTGCTGTGGATAGAAATTGCGAGAGAGTCGAGGTAAGGAAAGACGAATTGTTCGGTTTGTTTTCCAATTTGATCAAGATTGATTCTTACAGCTTCGGCCCAGAGGGAAATGAGAAGCAGATTGCTTTCTTAATTGGTGAAAATTGCGGGAAACGGGTTATGAACGGGATATCTATACCCCGCTGGATATCTCCGGTATGAAAGAGCATCCGGCTTCCGGAGAGCAGGTGGCGCAGGAGTTTGCAGAAATGGCAGAGTGCCTGCAAAATACCCTTATCCCTATGGCTCTTGCTTTTGACCGGTTCAAAAAGACCTGCAGGTTCTTCCATTTTGGAAAGTCTAAAAAAGATAATTCTGTGCTGGAAAAGCTAATCGCTGCACGTAAGCGTGCCAGTGGAAGAGACCTGAAGCCTTGCGAATCCTGCCAGTCCGATTTGTCCATTTTTCTGAAGCATGGTAGCCCCCGGGCCTTTGGTATTGGCCGGAATTTCGGTGACTACGGCGGCAGCCATCAGGCGGATAAGTACATTGCGTGTGACCGGCTGCTGGAATTCAAACAGATCTTCGCAGAAATATTTGCCGGAGAATAAGTACAACCAAAGGGTGCTTGACATTGTTTTTGGGTGTGATAGTTTAAAGAAAAACATGGAAAGGAAGCACCCACAATGAGAATACCCAAACTGGAAGAATTAACCTTGCGGGAAAAGATCGGCCAGACCGCTTTGGTGCAGGCACCCCATTTGATGGCGCTGGAAAACGCCGCGGAATTTCTGAAGGAGAATCCCATCGGAAATGTCTGGCATACCTGCAACCACAGTATGGAAGCCACCAATCTGACAGAAGCCCCTATCGGCCGTCCCATGCCCAGCGAATATTACCGCAAATGGGCAATGAAATATACCGGGATGCTCAAGATCCCGCCGTTGATCGGTCTTGACGGACCTTCCAGCACCGCCGGCACGGATACGCCTCCTATGGTCGGGGATCCGGTTCTGGGCGCGGCCAATTCCGATGAACTGGCTTACCAGAGCGGCAAGTACCGCGCTCTGGCAGCCCGGGCATTGGGTGCCAACTGGATCTGGAGTCCCATGGTGGACATTCGTTCCCGCTATAATCCTGTGGGAATCATGCGGGCATGCTCCGATCAGCTGGATAAGCTCCAGCGGATCTCTTTGCAGGTGGTCAAGGGTATTCAGGATCACGGCGTGGGTGCCACGGTCAAGCATTTTCCCGGCTACGATCAGGTGGAGTACCGGGATTCCCATTTTGCACCTACCTACAACCACTCTACACTGCAGGAGTGGCGAGATCTGCAGAAAAAGCCCTTTACGCACCTGCTGGACAACGGAGTTTACAGTATCATGATCACCCATGGCGCGTTCCCCGCGGTGGATGACCGCAAGCTGGGCAGACGCACTTATGTTCCCAGTACCGTCTCGAAAAAAATCATTACGGGGCTTTTGCGGGAAGAGATCGGCTATGACGGAGTTGTCATTACCGACTCCATCGATATGGCGGCGCTGAAAGTGGCCTATCCCAACAGCGAAGATCTGTATGTGGAGCTGCTGAACGCCGGCAATGATGTGATCCTCAATGTGCCGGATCTGAATTACATCGATCTGGTGGAGAAAGCGGTCAAAGAAGGCCGTATCTCTGAGGCGCGGATCGACGAGTCCTGCCGCAGAATCTTAAACATGAAAGAAAAGCTGGGTCTGTTTGAGCCTTACGAGGAGATCGAGATCACACCCGAATTCACCGCAGAGGTGATCGCCTTCAATAAAAAGATCTGCGAAAAAGCGATCACGCTGGAGTGTGATGAGGATAACCAGTTGCCGTTGGACGCATCCAAGATCAAGAATGTGGCGATCGTCTGCTCTACCCATACGGAGTCCATCTTTGATGGGCTTGATGCCATGAAGGCCGCTTTTGAAAAGCGGGGCATGCAGGTGACCAAGATCCGCCGCATCCTTTCCGACGCGGAGATGGAAAAAATCGACCGGGAGAATGATCTGATCATCTATGCTTCTTACATCATGCCCCATGCGCCCATGGGTGCTTCTGCCTTTGTGGGCGATGAGTGCGCAACCTTCTTCTATGCCTTTACCAAGGGCCTGGATAAGTCCATCGGCGTATCCCTAGGCAGCGTATATGTATACTATGATTTCTATGAGAACATGAAGATGTACGCCCATGCCTATAGTGCCACCCCCCAGAGTCAGGAAGCCTTTGTGGATGCTATTTTCGGTGACATCCCCTTCGCCGGCGAGATGCCTTATCAGCCCGCAGGTCCCAGAATCAATTAACAGAAAAAGCGTGCTGCATTTTGCAGCACGCTTTTTACCAAAATTTATCCGTTTTTTTGCCTTTTTCCATTGCTTAAGCCTGTATTATATGCTACAATGGGCAAAAACATACAAAGGTGATGAAATGATCGAAAAGTATCTCCTGGCTTTTTTAATTTCCATGGTTCCTTTGATTGAACTGCGGTTGGGCGTTCCCTTTGCGGTGGGCACAGGGCTTGATTTTTTTTCTGCATTGGTAATCTGTGTCATCGGCAATATGTTACCGGTGCCCATTATCTACTTTTTTGCCCGGAAGGTTCTAATCTGGGGTGCGGATAAAAAATATATTGGAAGGTTCTTCCGCTTTTGTCTGGAAAAGGGCGAGCGCGGCGGACAGAAGCTGACCAAAGCAGCGGGCCGGGGAGGTTTGTTTGTGGCACTGATGCTGTTTGTGGGAATTCCACTGCCGGGAACCGGTGCATGGACGGGAACACTGGCGGCAAGCTTTTTGAATATGGGCATTAAGTCTACAGCAGCCGCTGTTTCTCTGGGTGTTGTGATCGCAGGCATCATTATGGGTCTTGCCAGCACCGGCGTTTTCAGCGTGCTGGGATTTTAAGGAGGATTTACTATGGAAAACTGTCTGTTTTGTAAGATTATTGCGGGTCAGATCCCGTCTACCAAGGTGTATGAGGATGAAACGGTACTTGCTTTCCGGGACATTGCCCCTCAGGCACCGACCCACATTCTGGTGATCCCCAAGGTGCACATCGACTCCGTTGCTGGTATCACCGCCGAAAACAGCGGCGTGGTCGCCCACATTTTTGAGGTGATCCCCCAGATCGCGGAAAAAGAAGGCCTTGTTAACGGTTGCCGTGTGGTTTCCAACTGCGGAGCTGATGCCGGACAGACCGTGCCGCACCTGCATTTCCACATTCTGGGCGGCAAGACGCTGGCTTTGGAGATGGCTTAATGGATTGATCCCCCTGCGGCAAATGCTGCAGGGGGTTTGCGTAAAAGAAATGGAAAAGGTTGTGAATAGGTTCCGTAAAAATGGACAATAGACAAAATACCCCCTGATGCAGGATATGAACTGCCCCAGTTTGTGCGGACTGGGGCAGTTCAATTTCCGTGGATATCTATTTAATAAAACAGCAGGGAGAACCAAGTGACCACATTTTCTCCGTATTGGAAGGCAAGACCCCACTGGTCCAGCAGCGACAAAATGTTGATGCCGTGGCTTTCTACGCAGGGGTGCATTTTTTCGGGATAACGGCAGGGAAGCCCATCTAAGTACGCACATCGGTCGCAGAGTGCACAGGCTTCTGTGGAAAGGACATAGGGTTCCACGCCCTGCTGGCGCATCAGATCCCGCACCTGATTGGTGATGGCTTCGTGCTCCGGACGGGTAGCAAGAGTTTGTTCAATGTTGGAAATATCCTCTACTTCTGTGATGGTGGAAATGACAAGGCAGTTTACATAACTTTTGCATTTGCGGGTGCACTCTGCTACACTGCCCACACCGGGAGGGCAGGCCCAAGTCCTACCATACATGGGGCACTCATGCTCACAGATCCAGCGGATCCGGTCAGAGAATTCCAATTCCTCGGGGGAGATAAATTGATAGGTATAGAGAGGAAACTCCAAAAGGGTTGCCTCCAACTGTTCACGGTCGATCATGTCAGTTCCTCCAGAATACGCTTGCAGCCGGTGAGGATATCATCCCAAGTCTGGGCAAAGTCGCCGGAGTACCAGGGGTCG
The DNA here is from genome assembly GCA_017408725.1 of Oscillospiraceae bacterium. The sequence continues at coordinate 9,284 of JAFQUA010000079.1, read as the reverse complement.
GCAACATCCCGGATCAGCAGAGGACGGCATTTATGGAATTTGTCGCCGAACATACGGTGAAGATAGCGGGCGTTGGAGCTGTCCATATAGTAAATGTGATCGTAATAAGCAAAATCAGCGTCTGTGATCTGCCGTGCATGGCGGTGATCAAAGGGAATGCCGTGCTTGCGGAGCTCCCGCTGGGCGGGGGGATAAATGGGGTTGCCAAGCTCCTCCCGGCTTACAGCCACAGAGGCGATTTCGAATTGGTGGCTGATCCCGGCACGGTTCACGAGATCTTTCATGACGAATTCCGCCATGGGACTTCTGCAAATGTTGCCGTGGCAGACGAAAAGTACTTTTTTCATGGTATTTCCTCGCTTTCGTTTGGGGTATTATAGCATAGAAAACAGGGGATTGCAACTTATACCCCATTCCGTCGGCAAGTGTTACGCCATTAACATAGAAGCCGAAAAACGGCATTTGAACAGCGGAACAAACACCGACAGAATGGCATAAAAATCCCGCTACCTCTATTTTAGCTGCATTTGCAGATAAGGGCGGGTAGCGGTAATTTGTGAGGGATGCAGAAAATCTTGATTTAATTTGTACATAGGGGTATAATTTATTTAAAATCAACACTTTTGGGAATTCGTGTTGTTCATTTGCTCCTTTTAGGTCGGTATACTGATGATGTAAAAACAAAAGGAGGTTCTTAGAATGAACACAGACAAAATTTTAGCAGAATCCATTGCGAAGGACTATGCACCGAAAGAGGACTCAAAAATCGTTGCCCTTAAAAAACTGGATAACCGAGCAAAACTCCCTGCCACTATTTTCACTTACTCTTGGGGCATTGTATTTGCACTTGTTTTCGGCACAGGTATGTCCCTGGCAATGCAAGTTATCGGAAACAGTATGATGCTGGGTATCGTTGTCGGTATCGTTGGCCTTATTGGTTGCGGTGTGAATTATCCGATTTATAAGAAGTTGCTTGAAAAGGGCAAGGCAAAATATGCCTATGAAATCGTGCAGCTTGCCCGTGAAATCGCAGACAAGTAATCAAACCCTGCAAGGAGTGGTAATATGAATAAATCCGAAAGCAAATATTTTAATACTGCCACGAAAATGGACCTTGCATTGATTTCTTTGCTGAAAAAGAAACCGTTTGAATACATTACTGTTAGTGAGATTTGTGAAACGGCAGGAGTAAATCGCTCCACCTTTTATTTGCATTATGAAACTATCGGTGATTTGCTAAATGAAACAACACGATACTTGTTAGATGGATTTTTGTCATATTTTTCAAACGATACACAGTCAATAGCGCTCAATCTTAAGGACTGTGAACTTAATGAATTGGTGTTTATTTGCGATAAGTATCTAACACCATATTTCACCTATATTAAAGACCACAAAGAAGTATTTAAGGTTGCGTTGGCACAAAACAAAATTCTGGGATTTGAAGATGTGTATAAGCGAATGTTTGAAAACATATTCAATCCGATTTTGGAGAGATTTCACTATCCATCAGACATTAGACAATATGTGATGATGTACTATCTAAATGGTATCAATGCCATAATTGTTGAATGGTTAAAAAATGGATGTGACAAGTCAACCGATGAAATATCTAAGATAATCGCCGTCTGTATTTACGGGAAAGATAATGCGAATGGATAGGACACTAAAACTCGCAATTGTCAGTTTGTTATTCAATATGGTGTATAGTGCCTATCACATTATTTTTGGCATAACAACACACTCATGGTGGTTTTTTACAATCGGTATTTACTATGCAATATTGAGTATTGTTCGCTTCGTAGTTCTTAGGCACAAAGGTAAGAAACACTTTGTCATTCGGTTTACTGGAATAATGTTGATGGTGCTATCCCTATCGCTCGTTGGAACAGTAATCCTTGCTTTTGTGAAAGATAGAGGTACCGAATTTCCTTTGATTGTTATGCTTGCAATTGCGGTATATGCTTTTACCAAAATCACACTTGCAACAATAAAATGGATAAAGGCACGAAAAAGCAAATCGGTAAAATTGATAACATTACGAAACATATCCTTTGCCGATGCATTTGTTTCTTTATTTTCTTTGCAAAGGTCTATGCTGGTATCCTTTGAGGGAATGTCAGAAATAGAAATCCGTATTATGAATGTCGCAACTGGTTCTGCGGTGTGTATCATCGTTTTTTTGCTCGGATTAAATCTCGTGCAGCAAAAAAGACGAATAAAGAGAAAACAGTAGCGATAAATTCCACCTTGTTAAACAGATAAAAGCAGCCGCCTCCGTGATGGAGGCGGCTGTGCTATGTGAATTAGATTCTGGCGACACCGGTCTTGCGGGCGGCTTCGGCAACAGCTTCGGCAACAGCCTTGCCCACGCGGGGGTCAAAGGCCTTGGGAATAATGTATTCCTCGTTCAGCTCGTCGTCGGAGATCAGATTGGCCAGAGCCTGAGCGGCGGCCATCTTCATTTCCTCGTTGATATCGCTGGCACGGACATCGAAAGTGCCGCGGAAAATGCCAGGGAAGGCCAGAACATTGTTGATCTGGTTGGGGAAATCGGAACGGCCGGTGGAGATAACACGGGCACCGCCTGCCTTGGCTTCGTCGGGGTAGATCTCGGGAGTGGGGTTGGCGCAGGCGAAGATGATGGCATCCTTGTTCATGGTGGCGACCATCTCCTTGGTGATCATGCCGGGAGCGGAAACGCCGATGAATACGTCAGCGCCTACCAGCATATCGGCAAGGGAACCGGACTTCTTTTCCAGATTGGTCTGCAGAGCCATTTCTTCCTTAATCCAGTTCAGACCATCGCGGCCTTCATAAATTGCGCCCTTGCGGTCGCACATGGTAATGTTCTTGAAGCCGGCGGACAACAGGAGCTTGACGATGGCGATGGCGGCAGCGCCGGCACCGGAGGTGACGATCTTCACATCTTCCTTCTTCTTGCCAACGACCTTCAGTGCATTCTGTAGGCCGGCCAGAGTGATAACGGCAGTGCCGTGCTGGTCATCATGGAAAATGGGAATGTCGCACTTTTCCTTCAGTTTCCGCTCGATCTCGAAGCAACGGGGAGCGGAAATGTCTTCCAGATTGATGCCGCCGAAGGAGCCGGACATCAGATAAACAGCGTTTACAAATTCGTCAACATCCTTACTCTTGACGCAGAGGGGGAATGCGTCCACATCGGCGAAAGCCTTAAACAGAGCGCACTTGCCTTCCATAACAGGCATGCCGGCCTCGGGGCCAATATCGCCCAGACCCAGAACGGCAGTGCCGTCGGTAATGACTGCGCACAGATTGTGACGCCGGGTCAAATCATAGGACTTGTTTACATCCTTTTGGATCTCCAAACAGGGTTGTGCAACACCGGGGGTGTAAGCCAGAGACAGATCGTCTTTGGTTTCGCAGGGAACCTTGCAGACAACTTCAATTTTGCCGCCCCACTCGCCATGCAGGCGCAGAGACTCTTTTGCGTAATCCATAATATGTTCTCCAATCTTAATTGATTTTTGCTGTTTTACCATAGCAGAAATTCCGTTGGAGATAAGGAAACACCTTCGTTTTCACCCTTTTCGGCTCTCACCATGGCGATGGCAGTTTCCAGATCCCTCGCAAATTCCATTTTCATTTTCCCCAGGGTACTTTCCATTTCAAGGCGGGATACGAAGATGACGCAACTGCTTCAGTATGGGGGCAGGATGCCCTTGCTGGGAACGGGACGGATGTGGTTGGAAATGATGATCGAGCAGATCTTTTTGCCCGTAGCCAATCGTTAAGCGGCTTGGTGCCAATGGAATTTGCCGGCGCTTCTTCTACCGGTTCTAAACTGTTTTTTCGATTTTCCGCAAATCAATCGGGGAAGTAAGTATACCGTCCGGCCCTATGGGGCAGGTAAGATGCCTTTTACAGAAGGGAATGGTGATCCTATCAGTAATTCCCCTTGAAAACATCCTTCTTCACGGGAGGTAGATAGTCGCCGAAGTATGCAGAGAAGTCCAGCCCCAGATAGTTACACAGGTCCAGAACTTCCACCATAGTGTTGTCGTTGACGGGAATGCCGTTGGTCTTGCGGTCGGCAACAGCGGCAACTTCCTTCTCGCCGTGGGTGTAGATCTGAGCGGCGCCGTCGGCCTTGGGGGATTCCCGCAGCTCCTGCAGATAGGTGGAGAAGTGCTCCTTGATAGCTTCGGGATCGCCAAAGAAAGCAGGATTGATGGCCATGAAGCCGTGGCAGATCTGGCCCTTGCCGCCTGTCATGCAGTAGTTGGAAGTGGAACCCATGGAGAGAATGGAGGAGAAGATCTCGCACAGCATGCCGTAGCCGTAGCCCTTGTGGCTGCCCAATTGCTCCGTGCTGCCGCCCAGAGGCATGATGCCGCCGCCGTTCTTGGCAACGATGTTGGCAAGAACATCGGGTGCATTGGAAGAAGGATGACCGTCCTTGTCCAGTGCCCAGCCTTCGGGCAGAGGCTTTTCCATCTTGTTGTACATCTCCAGCTTGCCGCGGGTAACCACGGTGGTGGAAGCGTCGAAGAAGAAATCATAGGGCTTGGCGGGGAAAGCGCAGGCGATGGGGTTGGAGCCCAGCATTGCCTTACGGCCGAATGTGGGAACCATGATGGCCTCACTGTTGGTGCAGCTGAAGCCCATCAAGCCTTCCTCGCAGGCCATCTTGGCATAGTAGCCGGCGATGCCGTAATGGTTGGAATTACGGACGGAAACGATACCCACGCCGCTTACCTTTGCCTTGGCGATGGCCATTTCCATAGCCTGATAGGAAACCAGCTGACCCATGGCGTCATGGGCGTCGATGACAGCGGAAATGGGGGTCTCAAATACGACTTCGGGCTTGGCATCAACCTTGATCATGCCCTTTTCAATGCACTTATGGTAGCGAACCATACGTTGCATACCGTGGGATTCAATACCGAACAGGTCGGAAGTCAGAAGGACATCCTGAATGATATCGGCTTCCTTTTCGGTAAAACCGAATTTCTGGAATGCATCCATGCAGAAACGGTGCAGCGTGTCGTAAGTCCAATATTGATAGGCCATTGAAAGAATACCTCCTATAATGTGGTTTTGTTTTATTTTGTGAAGGATAAAAACACTATCATTGTAAAGCTTTATAAGCCTTAAGTCAAATATTATTTCTAAAGGATAAAGAAAATGGCGGAAGTGTAAACAATCCCGCTTTGTGCTTGCATTTGTGTGCTTGCTGTGGTAAACTGTCATTATTCTATATCCAAAGTGGGGGAAAGAGGAAAGTATGACTTGTAAGAATTGTGGAAAAGAGCTGGAGGCAGATGAGATTATCTGCACCCAATGTGATTATGACAATACGCCGGAAGCGGAGGAAACGGGGAAAACAAAGATTAATCCCTGGAAAATCGCCTTTCCCGCTACCGTCAGCTTTGGACTTCTGCTGGTGCTGTGCTGGCTTCTGTTTTACGGTGTAACCGGCTATTGGATTCCCAGAGCCAATGATATTCATATTAAAGACAGCTATACAGTGAATGCGGATGCTCTGCAGACAAGCCATGACAATGTAGTAGCCACGGTAGGCAAAAACAAGCTGACCAATGGGCAGCTTATGGTGTTCTACAGCAGACTCTGCAATGAAAATAAGGGATCCTATGCTGCCTCTGAGCCGCTGGATCAGCAGATCTACGACAAAAAAACAGGATTGACATGGCAGCAGTATCTTTTGCAGCTGTCACTGAATACGTGGAAGCAGTACCGTGTTTTGACGGATATGGCACTGGATGCCGATTTTAAACTGCCCGCTGATTATCAGCAGAGTCTGGACTCCATGGAAGCGGATCTGGCAACCGCGGCGGAACAGAACGGCTATGCATCAGTGGAAGCACTGCTCTCAAATGACATCTGCGAGGGCTGCACTTTGGCAGACTACCGGAACTTTGTAGAGTTAAGCTATTATGCCAATCTGTATTTCGAGGAAATGGCTGCTAATATTGAGGTAGAGCCGGATGAAATCAATGCGTATTTTGTTGAAAATGAAGAAACGCTGAAACAATACGGCATTACCAAGGACGGAAGCATGCTTGTTGATTTCCGGAGCATTTTCGTTAAGGTCGAAAAAGACCTTGATGAAAATGTAACCGTTGACCAGTGGAACGACTGCAAGGACAAGGCTCAGGGAATTCTGGACCAGTGGCTGTCCAATCCTTCGGAGGAAAACTTCGCCTCTCTGGCGGTGGAGAAGTCAGATGATAAAACAACCGGCAGCAATGGAGGCCTGCAACACTATATCCTTAAGGATTATTTGACAAAGGTGGATGTTCGTCACATTCTGATCATGCCGGAGGGTGGCACCAAAAGTGAGGACGGCAAGACAACGGTCTATTCTGAAGCTGAGTGGGAAGAGTGCCGCAAGAAAGCGCAGGAGATTTACAATGAATATCTGAACGGAGAGCGAACAGAAGAACTGTTTTCTGATTTGGCTAAAATGCATTCCAAGGACGGCAATGCTGCCGATGGCGGTATTTATACCGATGTGGAAAAAGACACCATGGTTGAGGAGTTTGATGCGTGGATCTTTGATGAAAGCCGTCAGCCGGGAGATACGGGACTGGTTAAGACGCAGTATGGCTATCACATTATGTATTTTGTGCACAGGGACGGCGAGCTGAATGATTGGCTCTTTGATGCTCAGCGCAAATACGGCGATTATGGAATTCTTAAGGCAGATGACGGCTATTACGTTGTGTACTTTGTACGGGGAGATGAGGCATGGTCCCGGGTGTGTGAGGATTCTCTTAAAGAAGTAAAAGCAGATGTAATGCTGGCGCAGCTCAATGACCAGCATGAAATCAATGTCCGGTATGGCAGGATCCGTCTGTATAAATAACGGAGAAAATACAGATATATGAAAAAGCCGGCGCAGCACAAAGCTGTGCCGGCTTTTTTTGAACCTGAATACCCCCAGTTTCGACATTTTTTTGAAAAGTTCTTTACGAAAAGGGATGTTTGTGATATATTATGCTTACTTTGTAATTGCCCAAAGGCAACGATCCCGGAGGTTGTTATGGAAAGAAAGAGACCCATGAAGCAGGTGGATCTGACAAAAATTTTGATCCTACTGATTGCGGTACTGGCAGTGATACTGGTGGCGGTGATCTGCGTCGCTGTGGACAGCCGTACACCTCAAAATACAGAGCCCGGCACCACTGCCGCCACGCCCGGAGCCACCGGCGGAACGGAAAGCCAGCCGACTGGCGGAACAACGGCATACATTGGACTTGCGGTACAGGCAGAGGCGGATCTGCAAAGGGGTACCATTGAAGAAAAAATCTCTTTTTCCGGCACCTCTGATCCCAGTGCAGACGTTCTGGTGAACGGCAAGCCCATCGCGCGCAATACAGACGGCAGCTTCCTGTGGGAAGTCCCACTGATACTGGGCAAGAACGAGATCACATTCTCCCACAAGGACCAGACAGAAACCTTTACCGTAGAGCGACGGTATGTGGTGGAATATTTTACCCCCGCCGATGCACAGGACTACAACAGCGGGGCTACGATTCGTTTTGCGGTATCTGCCAGAAGGGGCAGTACGGTAACAGTAGAACTGAACGGACAGACAATTTCGCTGAAGGAGGCGGAAAATCAGCAAGGAAACGGCACGGCAGAGGGCTTTGTGCTGCTTGTCGGAGAATATAAACTTCCCAGCACCAATACCTCCGATCTGGAATTGGGAACGGCGGTATTTACCGCTGTTTGCGACGGTGTAACAGAAAAATATACATCCGGCATGCTTCGCTGCCTGAAGACGACGGAGATTCTGGCATGGGATCCCAGCGTTACCCCCTCTACAGGGGGCTACATCAATGTAGGCTCCGGTTACATTGTGGAGGTTATTGCCTATACCGCGGAGACCTTTGACGGTAAGACAACGGACGACTATTCTCATCCCACAAACAACTACCTGCCCACGGGTACCGTGGATTACTGTCCCACCACTCTTGTTGAGAAAGGAAATCTAAAGTATGTGGTGCTGCGCAGCGGTCAGCGGGTGTATCTGCAGAAGCGGGATAGCATCACCGGCAAATATCTGACGGTGGTGGATCGCTACACCGGAAAGCTTCCGGATCACAATGAGATCGGCGTTTCTGCTATGACCGATACCGGAAAGCATCTGGTGCTGACACTGGATACCTTATGGAAAGCACCGTTTTATTTTGATCTGGAACCTCAGGCTTACTATTATCCCAACGGCGGATATAGCCGGAACTATTCTGTAACAGCATGCACAGCGGAGTATGTTGATATCCGATTCTGCTATGCCACGGTGTTTAACGGAAAGATCGAATTGCCGGAGAATAATCCTCTGTTCGCCTCTGCTGAAGTAATCGATAACGGCCCGGATCATACCCTGCGGCTGTATCTGAAAAAGATAGGTGGCTTCTACGGCTGGGATTCCTACTATAATGACAAGGGTCAGCTGTGCTTCCGGTTCCTGAAGCCTGCAGCGGTTACCAAGGCGGATAATGCCTACGGTGCGAATCTTACCGGCGTTACCGTGATGATCGATGTCGGACACGGCGGCGTAGACGGCGGCGCAACATTGCGGGATGCCAACGGTGTAGACCTGAAGGATGTCAACGGTGATTACATCGACGAGGCTGCCCAGAATCTGAAGTTGGCTCTGGGGCTGAAGGCGGAGCTGGAGAGCATCGGCGCTACGGTGGTCCTCAACCGGGAAAATGACAGCCTGGTTTTGGTGGACGAACGGCTGCAGATGCTGAAGGCTGCGGCGCCGGATCTGTGCATCTGCATCCATCATAATGCCATCGGCGGTCATCCTGAGATCGACGGCCTGATCACTTATTACTATACGCCTTTCTCTCAGGCAGCGGCAAAGGAGCTCTACAAAGCCAACGAGGGAAGTACCGTATATAAGAAAAATTCTTTGGATTGGCATTATTACTATACAGCCCGTCAGCCGGTCTGTCCGGTGGTGTTGATGGAAAACGGTTATACCACCAGTCCTCATGATGTATCGCATATGCTTAATAACGAGTCGGTCCAGACTAAGGTCAAGGCCATGGCTCAGGGCATTGCGAATTACTTCCTGCTGATTAACAAATAAATGTTAAGTGCGTACCCTGCCGGGTACGCACTTTTGCTTTTTGTATAAGAATACCACCGGCTGTGCCGGTGGTTCCAAAAAGCTTTAGCTATGCCTAGAAAAAACATCCTCCTTTGGTAGAATAAGAGTAGGTCTGCCAACCACACTTAGAAACCAAAGGAGGAATCAAGTCCAGATG
>JAFQUA010000078.1 GCA_017408725.1 Oscillospiraceae bacterium | reverse complement strand
CCGCATACAGCCATCCGGGGAAGCCCTCATAGCACAGCAGATCATAGGCGATGTCCGTCATGCCGTTATCTGCCAGTACGGTGTTCATCATGGTCGCACCCACGAAGCCGCCCTTAAGCTGGCGGCAATCTTTTTTGTAGCGGTTTCGCAGGCCATCAACGATTTTTTGCTTATCCGTATACAGACCAAACCGCAGGGCAAGAAGATATCCGGTCTGGGTATCGATGGCCAGCCGTCCGGTTGCCGTGAAATACTCGTTCAGAATTGCCTTGCGAATATTTTCGGCCAGCTCTGCGTATGTTTTCGCTTCCTCGTATCCAAGCAGCTTTGCAGCTTCTGCCACATAGGAAGCCGATGCATAGTAATACACCGAGGAAACAAAATGGTTATCGGTCCTGCCGAAAGTACTCTGCTGGGTCGGGCCGTCCAGGGCCAGCCAGTCACCGAACTGGAAGCCGAAGTCCCAGAGATACTTTTCTCCTCTTGCCATATCCTGTTTTCGGACGCTTTCCACCCAATCCCGCATCAGAGGATAATGCTTTGCAAGCATTTCATCGCTGCCGTAGTACCTGTGCAGCATCTGAGGCAGGAATGTGGCAATATCGCTCCATACTGCGGCACTTAGGCCTGGGAATTCATTGGGAAGATAAATGGCAACTTTGCCGCCGCAGCGAATTTGATCGCTGCGCAGATCCCGGAGGAATTTGGCGTAAAACGCCCGGGTATCCATCAGGAAGCTCGCAGTAGTGCAAAACACCATGGCATCGCCACACCAACCCAACCGTTCATCCCGCTGGGGGCAATCGGTGGGCATATCCAGGAAGTTGGATTTTAATCCCCACAGAGTGTTTTCGTGGAGCTTATTGATCTTCTCGTTTCCGGTGGTCAGGAAGCCTGTTTGATCCATTTCCGAATAAACAGCACAGCCGGTGAAGGCTTGAGGATCAATATACTCCAATCCGCTAACCTTCACATATCGGAACCCGAAGAAGGTAAAGTGGGGGCGGACGATACGGGAAACACCATCGGAAATGTATGTAAACTCCGATTTTGCGGTGCGGTAATTTTCGTGATAGAAGCAGCCGTTTTGTAGGATCTCACCGAATTCCAGCTTCAGCTCCGTTCCCTTGGGAATTGACTGACGGCATTCCACAAAGCCTGCAAAGTTCTGTCCGAAGTCCAGCACGGTTTCTCCCGCCGGGGTGTGGATGATCTCCCGGACAGGAAGCCGTTCCATGACCCGAACACAGGGAGAATACCGTTCAACCAGCTTGCCTGGTGCGTCCACTGTCGATGCATAGTTCCAGTCACTCTGGGCTGCAAGATAATTCTGTGCTTCTCCGTCATAGATATCCGAGAATGTCACGAAGCTATTGCGACACTGCCAGCTTTCATCGGTGGTAATTACTTCGCTGCTGCCATCTTCATAGTCGATGTGCAGTTCCGCAATCAGTGCAAAAGGCCGTTCCGGGTGAGTCTGGCAGGACAGCCCGAATTTGCCCATGTACCAACCTTTGCCCAGCAGGACTTTCAGCTCATTCTTATGCTGCAGCAGGTCGGTCAAATCATAGGTGCAATACTGAAAACGCTCCTGATAGTCATTGATAAAGGGTGCCAGCAGGTCATCACCGATCTTTTTATCGCCCAGATAAGCTTCAAACACGCCCAAACCGCAGATATAGAGTTTTGCCTGTCTTACCTTCTTTAAAAGGTCAAAGGTTTTGCGAAATTCCGGGTGGAATGTGTCGTTTTGGGGCATACCGATCCACTTTCCCTGCCACGGCTCGTCCAGTTTTCCGGTTTCAAAAAAGCAGATGTCGCTGACAGCAGTCTCTCCAGCATCGGACTGAAGCGTTATTCGGAAATAGTACCGGGTTCGGGGTAAAAGCTGCATATCCAGCTTTGTGCCGAGTGGTGACAGATTACCTTCCAGAACGTAAAGAATATTTTCAAAGGTTTCCGATAGGGATACCTCGATCTTTGCATGGCTCTGTTTTGCTCCTCTGGTATTTCGCACTTTCCATGAGCAAAGCACAGTATCCAGCAAGTACCCGACCGGGTTATGGATCCCATTGATTTTTACTGCGTAAAGTTCCATATTTTCCTCCAATGGCAAGCTGCGCCCGTGAACGGCTGTCCACGGGCGCAAAAATGTATCAATACTTTCTGGACAGCTGTGCTTCGCATTCCTCGCGGGTGATCTCACCGGCATTACACTTTGCCATCAGCTTTACATCCGATTCCTTCAATTTGTAGAATGCAACCACCAGAACACTAAGAATTGTACCGATGGCAGGAATCAGCATATAGATGGTCCACAGGGAATCCAGTGCGTTTTGCGTCTGGGGAACATTCATGGCTGCCAATTCTTCAAAGCTTTCCGCTTCCACAGGAACCCACTCGGAAAGGCCCAGCAGGAACAGGCCGAGGGAAGCAGAAACACTGCTGCTGAGTTTGTTCACAAAAGCATTCAGAGAGAAGAAGATGCCGGAGCAATCCTTGCCAGTCTTGTAGCGGGTATACTCAATTGTATCCGGGGTGAAGAAGGTTTTTGCGATAACAGAAACATTACCGGGCATAGCCTGCAGCACCAGTAAAATGGTAATCAGTGTGAAATTGTGATACCCAGCAAAGTAGATCATGGAGTAGATGATCGAACCCAGCAGACCGCACACAATAAACACCTTTTTCTTGCCGAATCTGCGGCACAACCGGTCCGTATTCATCTGGGCAATGGTCTGGGGAATGAAAGCAATGGCAATGGGAATGATCAAAATGGTAGAATCGCCATAAAGATAGAAGGACGCATAAGTACCCAGAGAACCGCCGGTTTGCAGACCGGTATACAGCAGAACGCTAAGAAGAATGATGAACACATACTTATTTGTCTTGATGCAGCCCAGCATATCTTTAAAGCTGTAATGCTCGGTAGCTTTCTCGTTTTCTGCGTTTTTCAGTTCCGCATTGTGCTCTTTAACTTTGGTAGCCAGTGGGAGCATCATGAAGAAGAACAGCACGGAAGAAACCAACGCCACAGTTTGGATAGACAGGCCAACATGCTCACTGATGAGCACCGTCCAGAGAACACCCGCCAGCATGGTAAAGATGCCAGAAAGGATGCCCTTATTTTTCAGAATTGTTTCCCGCTCATTTGTATTATCGGTCAGAGAAACGATCATGGAGTTCATAGGGACTTCTACCAGCGTGTAGGTCAGGTCATACAGAAGATACGTGACGGTGAACCAAATCAGCTTGACAGTTTCTGGAGCATCCTGGGGCATCAGGAAGAAAATGACGGTAAAAATGGGGAACAGGAAAAAGGTTGCCCGATACCAGGGCAGGTATTTGCCTTCGCCTGCCAGCTTACCCAGAAACTTGCTGTTTTTAATGTTCAGTTTATCAATGAAGAAACCAAAGATCACATCGTCAAATGCATCGATGATCTTCACCACCAGTATGGCGGCGGATACCTTCACCAGATCGATTCCCTGGAACAGCAGGAACAGGGTCATCATAGCAGTGACGATATAGCCCTCTAGGCTGCGGCCAAGGTCGCCGATATAGTAGTTGATACGTTCTTTTCTTGTTGTTCTCCAGCCCTCCGGCTGTGTTTTTTTCATTTTTGCCATGATTATCCCTCCGTTATTGTGTATGGTTTCTGTGTTCGTTCACAGATGGTTTCTCCGGTTTTGGGGTGCACCTGAACTACCCGGAGCTCCTCCGGGGCAATTCCGTTTTCCACCCAGTCCATCAATGCTTTGATGCCGTCAGTCTGGGTGATGCCGGGGCCATTTCCATGGCAATTGCCGTGGTTGTCACCTGGGGTGATGTAGAGCCGGCAGAAGCTGTCTGCAGCTTCCTTGCCGCCGTGAATACGAACCATCCGGTGGTAATAGTCGATAATTCCCATGGTGGGGATCAGGGGATCATCCCAGCCGTGGTCGATCATCAGCTTACCTCCCCGGGCCGCAAAGGATCGCAGGTCCGCTTTGTCCGCATTGCAGGCAGCAAACTTTTTGCTGCTTGCATCGAAGAGCGCTTCCAACTCTTCCGGGGTGATGGCATCAAATTTCTGCTTGGGATCACCGGTGACCCACCGGGCCCAGATATCTGCCAGAGGGAAAGGCTTGGGCCACTTCCCAAACAAGGGATAATAGAACCAGCCGATGGGAATGATTTTGTTCCAGTTCTTCTGCCCCGGCTGAAATCCGTAGTAATAGGCAGGGCCGTCCCAGATTTTGCGCATAATTTCTGCATCGGTTTTCGTGATTTCCCCCGCCTTGGTCTTGTGTCCCACCAAGGTAAACGGATCAAAGACTACAGGGTGGTTTTCCAAGCGGTAATAGCTTTCCGCTCCGCCGACGCTGTTTTGGAGGGCATCGGCAAAGTATTCCAGCTTCTTGGGGTGCAGCGGATAGCCGTAAGAGCGCATCACCGCCTGGGGCCAAAAGCCAACAATGAGGAATTTCGCCCAGTTAATGGCTGGGCAGCAGGCCCAGATGCCGTCGTAATCTTCTGGATATTCCTGCGCTTCCACCATGCACTGCCGTCCGCCGCCGCTGCCGCCGTTCATATAGGAAAACTTCACCGGGCGGTCATGGAGAATTTCCGCCACAGCCTTGCCAAACACTGTCATGTTGTGGGTACTTCTTGCGCGCCAGTTTTCGATCCGGTCCCAATAAATCTCGCCGGTTTTCTGATCCTGTCCCCAGGTATTTCCATAGGCTTCGTTACCGGCATCGGTGATGGCTGCGGTAAAGCCATTGATCAGGGCATAGGGAACCGTCCAGCCGCGGCTGACATTGTTGGGAACAGTAATATGACCGTAGCTTCCTGTGCTGCTGCCGCCGCCTGCGGTTCCGGCAAAGCGGTCATTCCAGGCAAGTGGGCTCCAGATAATGATGTTCTCATCGGCAGAGCCGGTCTTGTGGTTGATCTCGATATGGCAAAAAGGCGGCAACCCCTCCAGATCCGTTTTTGCCCACAGCAACTTTACAAGGGGATTGACTTTGCTTTTATAGATGCCGGTGTCGTTGACCTCCGCCCTGGTGATGGTAAATTCCTCTCCGGGAAACCGGACTTTCAGCGCATCCAACAGATACTGGGGATCGCACCGCTGGCGAATGCCGGGTGTTTCGGTCAGAGTGGAGGTATCAAAAAATTTCACATTATCTTTTTCCAGCATTGCAATCCCTCCATCCATTCAGTTGCCCGCTCCACCCAGCCATTTAATGCTGTTGCAGAGCCGAGTCCAAAACCATGACCGCCGGTTTGCGCATCCTCAATCACGCATTTATCACCCAGAGCGACTTTCATGGTATCGCCATCCAACATAGATACGGTGGTATCATCCGTGCAGCGAACAATGTAGCATGACGGATATGCCGCATCCACATGGCGGCTGGCATCATACCTTTCAATATCCTCCTGAGTATATCCCGCTCCAAACATTCCTGTACACAAATACTGCTTCACAGGACTTTCCGGCACATTGGCCATGGAGATCAGCGGATACCCAAGAAGGATACATTTGGGTTGAGTCATCCCATACTTTTTCGCACCAAGATGAGCCGTGCCCCAACATGATGCCAGATGTCCTCCGGCAGAGAAGCCGGAAACGGCATAATCCTCCAGGTTCACACCAAAATGATCCTTCTTTTCGGTTATGTACCGCAGGGCAGCCGCCAGATCATCCACAGGATCCGGTAAAAGCCCCTTTACAAAGCTCTCAGGAACTGCCGTGCGGTAATTCAAACAAAAGCAGTCATAGCCAAGCTCGTTCAGCTTTGCGGCCACCGGGAGGGATTCCACCATGGTGCAGACCGCTCCGTAGGCACCGCCTGCCATGAGGATTACGAACATATCATGCTGCTTTTTCTCCGCCGGGAGCCATGTCAATTTCACGCTCGCAAGTCTAGAATCATCCTTCGGATATACGCTGTGAACCTCATAGCGAGTACGAAGCCGCTGCAAACCATACAGGATATCCCCAGTATACCACGTGGGGTTCTTTTCCTGAAGCTGAGCCAGAGTCAAGTGTCTGTTTTCTCCGAAGAAATCTCCGCCGGAGACCAGGCAATCCCGGATGGGCTGAATGTGCGCAGCTTCGTAAATTTCGTTCAAAGTCGTTTTCGAATCAAACACTTTCCGCATCAGCTCCTTTGCATAATCCACAAAATCCGTGTTGACAAACACGATTTCTATGTGTAATATATAACTGAAACAAGTGTATCACATCGAATTGATTTTTCAAGTGTTTTCGCCGAAATTCCCGTGAAGTGAAACACATGACAAAGGAGTGTATCAGCATTGGCAAGAAAGAATGAAGCCCATGATGTGGTTGTAGAAAGTCTGACTCAGGCACTGCTGCAGTTGATGGAGAAAAAGCCATTGGTGCAGATCAATGTATCGGAGTTGTGCAGCCGGGCCGGGGTTGGCCGGGTGTCCTTTTACCGCAACTATGATTCCATGGAAGAAATTCTGGTACACTACCTAAAGAAATGCACCGATGACTGGTGGATCGAATTTTTCAAAAAGCCAAAGAATGAATTTTATGCCACCTTTTGGCCGGAACTGTTGGCAGAGTATCGCAAAAACGAAAATCTCATTAAGCTTCTTTATCAGAACAATGCTTCCCATCTGATCAAGGAACACATCTTTGCCTGCTGTATGTCCGACGCCGCAGGCACGGAAGAAGATGCCTATACCCGTGCCGCCTTGGCCGGAGCGCTTTACGGCATGGTGGATGAATGGATCAAGCGAGGTATGGGGCAATTCCCAGAAAATTTCAGTCTGCGCAGCATTGTGAGGTTAATGCCATGAGCAAAAAAATCGATTCTGTGATCCAGAGTTATGTGGATAACCGGGAGATCTCCGGCGGTGCCATGATCATCCGCAAGGGCGGGCAAATCGTCTATCAAAACAAATGGGGCTGGGCAGACTTAGCCGCCCAAACCCCAATTGACGATACTTCTATATTCCGCATGATGTCCATGACCAAGCCCATCACCGCCGTAGGCATCCTGAAGCTGATGGAAAGCGGTCTGCTTTGTTTGGATGATCCCATATCCAAGTTCCTGCCCCAGTTTTCCAATATGCGGGTCTCCTGCGACAAGCGGTATGTCTATAAACCAAGCATGAATATGGCTTTACTTTTGCTAAAACTGCCCTTCTTCCGAATGGAGAAAGTAAAAACCGAGCCTGCCAAACGTGAAATCACCATCCTGGATCTGCTGTCCCATTGCTCCGGTCTGGAGCAGGGCATCGTAGGCTTCATGGCCATGGCAAAAGACAAGCAAAAGGTAAGCGACCTTTCGCAGCAAATGAATAAATTCAGCCATTGGGCGCTGGGTTTTCAGCCTGGTACGGACACCGGCTATTCTCCCCGGGCAGGCTTCGATGTGCTGACCCGGATCATCGAAATAGTTTCCGGCATGGACGCCGCCAGCTACTTCCAAACGGAAATTTTCGACCCACTGGAAATGACCGACTCCTTCTTCTGGCCCGACGATGCGCAAAGAAAGCGCATTGTCAAAGCCTACAAACGAAAGACAGATACGCTGGTAGATGTTACCGGAACGAAGGATGATATGTATGGAATGTTGGCCTGTGAGGAAGCCTACATCGCCGGCTGCGGCGGTCTGTTCTCCACCCTTTCAGACTACGATCACTTTGTACAGATGCTAAGTAACGGCGGCAGCTACAATAGCATTCAGCTACTGAAGCCGGAAACCATCCAATTGATGCACACGGAAGCGCCGGAAAAGCACATGGAGCCGGATCCCGGCCAGGTCTGGGGGCTGGGTGTGAAGATCCGGCAGGACCCGGTGAAAGGAAAGCTCCCCGTCACAGCCGGGACCTATGGCTGGAGTGGCGCATTCGGCACTCATTTCTTCATCAGT
>JAFQUA010000077.1 GCA_017408725.1 Oscillospiraceae bacterium | reverse complement strand
TCTTCTTCATATCTGCCTCCATTCCGTCCGCAAAGGTCTATTGGATTACCGGACATATCCGAATAATGAAATTGGACCTTTATGAACGCTTTTTCAGTGTAATATCAGACTCAATTTTTTGTCCGTCAAGGTCTACCTTTACAGACTACTTAATTACACGATTTTGAAGTGCAAAGTGCAATTGATAATGCAAATAAAATGAACCGGAACAGAATAAACCAGCGAAGGCGTTCTGTTCCGGATTTAACTAGCCGTAATATGACCTTGATTCACTTTACGATCTTAAAGCCGATAAAAATTAGGAGCGAGTATAAGTATAATCCTTTCTTTCATAATCGTTTCCCTAAAGTCCGCATCGCTGGCCATGGAAGACTCCTGCATGATTGCTCGAACGGTAATCAGATCAATGGACTTACCAAAAGCCTCCTCTAAATCGCAGTATAGGGCCCCAAGCGAAGCAGTGATGTTAATTCAGTACCTGTGGTATCTACGAGAAAATCTATATCACTATCCTCATTTGCTGTACCTCTAGCGTAAGAGCCAAAAAGATACATGGCAGGGATGTGGTATTTTTGGATGATGGGAAGCACTTTATTTTGAATTTCTGCAATGGAGTATACCATAATCATCCCTCCTTCTTTGTTATTATATGTGGAAGTTGTTAAAAATCAATACTTTCTCGATAAAGCGCTATATACGGGCACGAAACTCAAACTTGATTATGCTCTGCTGATTCGCTATAATACGACTATATTAAGCAAGGGAGGAAACCTGTATGCCATACCGATTTCGGGAGCTGCGCGAAAGAGCGGGCCTGACAACAGCAGAGCTTGCTAGAAGAATCGGCGTTTCTCAAGCCGCTGCAAGTCAGTGGGATACAGGCAAGAAGTTTCCCTCCTCTGAAACTCTTTACAAGTTAGCAGATCTGTATAGTGTATCTGTTGATTATCTCCTTGGGAGAGAACCTGCAGACCCCGGTGTCCCTGTCACGAACGAAGTCATTCCGGCGAAAACACTTCCTTTTCTCCATGGAAAACCAGTATGGGATGATAAGAAAGGCTGGGGCATCGTGAATGCCACCTTGGACTATGTCATCTTTATGGATGGATCTAAGATTGTTCTTGGGGATGCAATGAATTTGCGGGCAATGACACTGGCATTCTCAATGGGATACTCCCCTGCTGCCAAACCCATTTCTCATGAAGATCTGGGCAAGTATAAATGCATCTGGGTCAAGCCGATTTCCCCAGACTCATTTTTGCGAGACGAACTGACCGGCTGGTATGAAGTCCATGACTTCTACATTCAAAATCAGTATGGTACACGTTTCCTGTTCGATACTTACGGTACCAAATGGCTGGCCTTTGAAATGCAATTCTAAAACGATCAGCCAATATAATAACAGAACCCTCCTGCACCATAGCAATGCAGGAGGGTTCTATATAGAGAATAATGAGGAAGAATTACAGATTTAAGAAATCCTTACGGTAGTTAACACCGAAGAATTCCGCCAGCTCCACCATCTGGTCATCCCGGATGGTATTTATTCTGGGCAGATGGGCGGTAAGCATATAGATCTGAGCAGCCTTTTCAACCGTTTCAATGAGGCCGAAGGTCTCGTCCATGGTCTTGCCGGCACCGTAGATGCCATGCATGCCCCAGACCACCAGCCGGAACTCCTTCATCTTCTCGGCGGTGGCTTCGCCAATGGAATTGGTACCGCAGAGCATCCAGGGCAGCACACCCACACCGTCGGGGAACACCACGATGCACTCGGTGCACATCTCCCAAAGGGTATGGGTGAACTTCTTCTCGTCCAGCTCGTGAACGTAGTTCATGGCGAGGGTGTAGGTGGGGTGGCAGTGTATGACCACCCGGTTTTCGGGGTCAACGCTGAGTCTTGCCATGTGGCTCATTAGGTGAGCAGGGAATTCAGAGGTGAACTTACCGCCATCCTTGTAGCCCCACAGCAGTTCAGCGGTCTGACCATCAGCCGCAATACGGACAATGCCCAAATTGTTTTCGGGATCGCTCTCCATATTCTTGAAATACTTTCCAGTGCCGGTGACGATAAAGATCTTGCCGATGATGGCGGTGGCGTCAAAGCCCAGAGGAATGGTACGGATGACGCGATTCAGATCCAGGTACTCCCCTACTTCGTCGGTATCCAGCAGATAGCTAATATTGCCGCCATTGCGCTCGTCCCAGCCCAGGCGGTACATATTTGCGGTGGTTTTCCGCATTTCCTCCACAAAGGGAGCATTCAGAATATTCTTCATGATAAACCTCTTTTGTTTGCCGGGCAGTTTTCTGCCCGGCTTGCTTTTCTTACATCAGCTGACGGATCAGGCCCTTGATATCCTCAACGGAGGCTTCCTTGGGGTTTCCGGGTGCGCAGGCATCGGCGTAGGCGGACTGTGCCAGGAACTCTAGATCCTCTTCCTTGATGGCGGGCAGCTTGATGGGGATACCCACATCAACGCTCAGTTGGCGGACAGCAGCCACTGCAGCCTCGCGGTAAGCAGCCTGATCCATGCCGGTGGTGTCAACACCCATTGCCTCGGCAATTGCCTTATACTTCTCGCCGGTGACATCTGCATTATAGGCCATAACGATGGGCAGCATCATGGCACAGGCAACACCGTGGGGCGTGTCATACACGGCACCCAGAGTATGTGCGATGGAGTGGGCAATGCCCAGACCAACATTGGAGAATGCCATACCGGTGACAAACTGACCCAGTGCCATGCCCTCACGGCCCTCGGGATCGTTGGCGACAGCACCACGCAGGCTCTTTGCGATCAGGCGGATGGCTTCCAGGTTCAGGCAGTCAGGCAGTGCCCATGCAGCCTTGGTGGTGTAGCCTTCGATAGCGTGGGTCAGCGCATCCATACCGGTGGAAGCAGTCAGGCCCTTGGGCATGGTGGCCATCATGTCGGGATCGACGATGGCGATGTCGGGAATATCATTGACATCCACGCAGACGAACTTCCGCTTCCGCTCTACATCAGTAATGACATAGTTGATGGTAGCTTCGGCAGCGGTGCCGGCGGTGGTGGGAACAGCGATGGTATAGACGGTACGGTTCTTGGTGGGAGCCACGCCCTCCAGGCTGCGGACATCCGCAAACTCGGGGTTGTTGATGATGATACCGATGGCCTTGCCGGTGTCCATGGAGGAACCGCCGCCGACGGTGATCATGTAGTCAGCGCCGGATGCCTTGTAGGCGGCAACGCCGGACTGGACATTCTCAATGGTGGGATTGGGCTTGATGTCGAAGTAGATCTCATAAGCCATGTTGTTGGCATCCAGAACATCGGTGACCTTCTTTGTCACACCGAACTTCACCAGGTCAGGGTCGGTGGCGATAAAAGCCTTCTGGAAGCCCTTAGCGGCCACCAGACCGGGGATTTCCTGAATAGCGCCCTTGCCGTGATAAGAGATTGCGTTGGATACAAAACGGTTTGCCATAATATTTTCCTCCTAAATAATATATCAGTTACGCTCGGAGAGGACCTCGTCCTCGTACTTCTTAACGGATTCGAACCATTCGCCATCAGCCGGTGCGCCACACTGGCGGCAATATTCCGTCCAGATCTCACCGAAGGGCATGGTCTTTAGCTCCTCCTGAATGACCATCAGCTCGGTCCAGTTGTCGGCATTCTGCATGACCGTCAGATCGGGGGTGATCAGTGCCATCAGCAGGGCCTTCTGGACATTCCGGAAACCGACCGTCCAGGCAGAGATGCGGTTTATGGAAGCATCAAAATAGTCCAGTGCAATCTTCACGCTGCCCTCCAGACCGCCGCAGCGGACGATCTCCTTGCAGATTTCCTTGGTCTCGTCATCCAGAAGAACCACATGGTCGCTATCCCAACGGATGGGGCGGGTGATGTGCAGTGCAATCTCCGGGAAGAATGCCAGCAGAGCGGGGATCTTGTCGGAAACCACTTCGGTGGGATGATAGTGGCCATTATCCATCAGAGGGATGCACTTCTCCTTATTCATGGCGGCATAGCTCAGGGAGAATTCCGCAGAACCGACGGTGTAGGCTTCCACGCCGATGCCAAAGACCTTGGATTCTACACAAGGCTTGACCTTGTTGAAATCAAAAGGCTCGGATAGGATCTCGTCGATGGCTTCCTTGTAGCGGACTCTGGGACCCATGCGGTCTGCGGGGATGTCCTTGAAGCCGTCACCGGTCCAGATGTTCATGACACAGGGCTGTCCCAGTTCTTCGGCGAGATAGTTGGAGATGCGGATACAGGCCTTGCCGTGGTCGATCCAGAACTTGCGAATTTCGGGATCGGGAGAGGACAGGGTCAGGCCGTTGGCCTTGGGATGGGAGAAGAAGGTAGGATTGAAGTCACAGCCGAGGCCCCGCTCCTTGCAGAAATCTACCCATTTCTGAAAATGCTTAGGCTCCAGAGCGTCTCGATCTGCCCAATCGCCATCCTCGAAGATGGCGTAGGATGCATGGAGGTTCATTTTCTTGGTGCCGGGGCACAGCTTCAGCACCATATCCAGATCCGCCATCAGCTCTTCGGGGGTTCTGGCCCGGCCAGGATAGTTGCCAGTGGTCTGGATGCCGCCGGTAAGGGGCTTGCTGGGGTCGGTATCAAAGCCCCGGACATCGTCACCCTGCCAGCAGTGCAGGGACACGGGAACGGACTTCAGCTTTTCAATAGCGGCATCGGTGTCAACACCGAGGGCAGCGTATTTTGCTTTGGCTTCTGCGTAAGACATATTATTGAACCTCCATTTGAATCTTCAGATTACCCTGAGCGGTTGCTTCAATGGGCAGCGCAATCACTTGCTTGCCGGTTGCTTCGGCGGTCAGGCGGTTTAGGAATCGGTTCTTCGCACCGCCGCCGACAATATAAAGCTTTTCATAGGTGCATCCGGTGTTGGCTTCCAGTTCGTCGATGGCCTGCCGATAGCTTACCGCCAAACTGCGGTAAGCACAGCGGAAATAGTCACCAATGGTGGCAAGTGCATTGTTCGTTGCTTTATCGAATGCAGCTTTCATACTCTGGGGTGCAAGAAACTCCGGCGCATTGGCATCCACCAGTGCTTCACAGGCACTTGCTTCTGCCAGCTTCACGATTTCCGGGAAAGGTAAATCGGGACATAGTTCCCGCTGCAGCTCATTGACCAGCCACATGCCCATGATGTTCTTCTGGTAGCGGTTGTAGGCCACACCGCCCTCGTTGGAGTAGTTGGCGGCTTCACTACCTGCGTCTGTAATAGGTTTAGTGGTCTTGACCCCCAACAAACTCCATGTTCCGGAGGAAATGTAGGGGTGATTGCCCTCCATGGGAATACCCTCCACGGCAGACCCGGTATCGTGGGTGGCGCACAGCATCACCTTGCAATTGCCGCCCACAGCTGCTGCGATCTCCGGGCGAAGATTGCCCAGAACCGTACCCGGCTGGCTTAAGCGAGGGAACAGATGCCAGGGAAGTCCCAGTGCATCCACGATCTCCAAATCGTATTCGCCGGACTTGGCATTTACCATGCCCATAGTAGTTGCATTGGTATACTCCCTCGCCTTGATGCCGCAGAGCTTCCAAATGAGATACTCCGGCATCATCAGCACATCGGTAACATCCTTCAAGCGGCCCTTTTGTAAATCATCATAAAGCTGATATATGGAATTGAAGGGCTGGAACTGGCAGCCGGTGTGGCGATACAGTTCAGAGAACGGCATCTTTTCGTGAACACCCGAAATCACCGCTTCTGTCCGGCTGTCCCGGTAGGCATAGCAGGGATATACTTCCTCGTCACCCTTGAGAAGTACATAGTCCACACCCCATGTGTCGATGGAAAGGCTTTCGATGGCAGGAAACGCATCAAATGCCTTGCCTATACCCATAACCACATTGGAGAACAGCTTGCGGATGTTCCACGTCAGGTGACCCTCTGCCATCTCCACACCGTTGGGGAAACGGTAAACTTCTTTCGTCTGGATTTCTCCGTTTTCCATCCAGCCAACAATGTGCCGTCCGGAGGATGCGCCAATATCGATGGCAAGATAAGCTTTCAAAAAAAGACCCCCTTTTCTCATTTTCCACCAGTATACCATGGCAGAACGAGAAAAAGGAGGTCGTATGATTTCTAAAAAAGTGTCCTCTCTTGCAATCGGTACTGCCTTGGGGATTTCCCGAAGCTATCCGCAAAGATCCGATGGAAGTAGCTAATGTTCTCATAGCCTACCGCGGCGGAGATATCGGACACATTCCGATCCGTATTTTTCAGTAAGAATGCCGCCTGGGCAAGACGCTTTTCCTGCATCAGCTGCGTAAACGTTTTCCCGGTCGTGCGTTTGATCTCCCGGGACAGCCAGCTTGGATCATAATGAAGCTGCTCTGTGATCTCCGAAAAGCTGCCCGAGGCATAGCTTGTTTCAATATAACGCAGCACCCGGAATACCGCCGCGTCCTCCTGATCCTCCGTCAGCAGCGTTTCTGTGTGTCCGGTCAAAAGCAAAAACAGCAGGGCCATGGTCATCTGGCTCATCTTACGTTTGCTTGGCGTTTCCTCCAGCAGTGTGAAAAGGAGATTTTCAATGAGGTTCTGAATTGGTTTTACCACGGAAACAGCAAAATGCAGATAGCCCGGCCCCGTATTCTGGCCGCAGAGACAGTCCACCAGAAACCGCCGCAAAGGCGTTTCCTCTTCACCCATAGCAGCCAGAGGGGCATTAAAAAAGTCCGGCAGAACGATAAAATTCACCGCAATGTCCTTTTCTTCTGCCTTACAAACCTCATGGGTGCAGCTCTGGCTCAGAAACAGCAGGTCTCCCTGCTCTAAACAGATGGACTTCCCGTTGACGATATGAGTGGTTTCTCCCTGACACATATAGACCATCTCCACATAATCGTGGGTATGTTCCGGGAAATGGATAAACCGGGTGTGAGGCCTGATGGTGATGAGCTTGCCGGATGACAGCAGCTTCTTGGCATTGATGGTACTCCCCTGCCCTTGCATATATAATTCCCGGTCAATGGTAGTCCGGCCATCCAATATCGCCTGTTCCTCTGCAGTAACATACCTGAGTCTATCCAAGATACTTCGATCCATTCTGTCACCCCCGTGTAACCTTTCTTGCAATAAGTATATCACAGGCAGACTTATTGTGTCCATAAAAACATTCCCCGGCAAGGCTGCCGGGGAATGTACATAGAATCAATATTTTCTGGAAAGCTGGGCTTCGCACTCTTCCCGGGTGATCTGGCCAAGGTTGCACAGGCCCATCAGGCGTGCATCCTCATCCGTCAGTTTATAGGCGCAAATGACGATCAAGCCAAGAAGTGCACCGATCGCGGGAATCAGGGCATTGATGGTCCATAGGCCATTCAGTGCCGCGGCCGATTGCTCCACACCCTGTGCAGCCAGATCCGCGAAGCTTTCGGCTGTAACAGACTGCCATCCAAACAGGCTCAGCAGGAACAAACCCAGTGAGGAAGCCACAGAGTTTGTGATCTTGCCAACAAAGGTATTGATGGCATTGAAGATTCCGGTGGTATCCCGTCCGTTGACATACTTGGCATAGTCGATAGCCTGCATGAAAATATAGCTTCTAAGCATCGTTACCAATCCCGCAAGTCCGGCATTGATCAGAGTAAATGCAACGACTATACCAAAATTCTGATATCCGGCAAAGAAGATACCAAAGCTGAACAATGTCATAACAGCACATGCTGCAACAAGCGGTTTCTTATTGCCGAATTTTTTACTCAGCTTCGGTGCAGCCATCTGGAAAATCACAGCCAGAACCATACCGACTGTGGAAGGCAGCAGCATCGCCGTGGAACTTCCATAAAGGTAATAGCTGACGAACAGGCTCACACCAGTTCCCGTAGCCAGCAGTGCAGGAATCAGCTGCGATACAATCATAGTCAAGTACGGCTTATTGCTTCGCACCACCCGGAACATTTCGCCAACAGTATAGGTCTTTTCCTGCTCCGCTGCGGAATTATGCAGTTCAGCATTGTATTCCTTCATCTTAAAGGGCATGGGCAGCATCATCATGCTAAAGACGATCAATGATCCGATTGCCATCGTGCGAACACTCAGGCCTACAGACTCACTGATGAGCACCTGCTGGATCAGGTTCGTGCTGATCGCAGCCACAGTCACGACAACATAACCAACTGTCACAAGGTGATTCCGCTCCTCCGGTACATCAGACAGCGTCTGCAGGGTACTTTGAATAGGCACATCCACCAATGTATAGGTCAGATCAAACAGAAGATAGGTAACTGCAAACCAAACCAGTTTCATTCCGTTGGAAAGGCCTGCCGGCAGCAGGAAGAACAGCAAGATCGCAAAGGGGAACAGATACATAAAGCAGCGCATCCATGGCAGATATCTTCCCTCTCCCCGAAGTTTATCCAAAAATTTGATTTTCGTCAGGTCGATCTTATCCACCAGATAGCCGAAGATCACGTCATCAGCCACATCGATGATCCGAACGATCAGCGTGATGGCTGCCACCATGGCAAGATCCACACCATTGAAGATCAAGAAAAGATTCATAAATCCAGGAACCAGAGCCTGCAAATTGTAGCAGCCGATACGGCCCATGAAATACCATGTCCGCTGACCCTTTGTGGTGCGCCAGCCGGGATGCTTTTGTGTTTTCGTTTTCATATGTGTCTCCTCTCTTTGTTGTGCTCATGGGAGATGCTGAACTGATATGTGCCGCTTCCCAAATGATGTGCATCTCCGTTCGGAAGTGTCAATGCGGCAGTCGTGTTGGCAGGTACAGTGCATTCATAACGGAAAGCCCCCTCCTCTATCTTCCATGCAGAGCGAACAGCGCCGTAGGGGGTGACTTGCGTTGCTTCTGCATGGGTCAAGCTGCCGCCGGGAATGGGTTTGAGTATAAAATGTTTCCACCCAGGAGCATCGGGACGAATTCCTGCGATGTATTGGAACAAGAATTCACACACCGCGCCGTAACTGTAGTGGTTCAACGAATCCTCCAGCAGATCCACACCGCCCCAGCTTTCGGGAATGGTGGTCAGACCCTTTTTAACCGGGTACAGCCATCCGGGTAACTCCTCATTTTCTAAAATTCGGTAGGCCACATCGGCGTGTCCATTGTCTGCCAGTACCGGCAATAAGAAAGGTGTGGATAGAAAACCAGTATTGAGACAGTAATCGTTGGCTTCGATCTCCTTCAGAAGCCGCTGAAGAACTGCCTCTTTCTTATCACCGCACAGACCCATCATCAGTGCCCGGACATAGGGCGCCTGATGACCCGGCTGGATGGTGCCATCCTCCGCGATCAGATACTTGGCATAAACTTCACGAATTGTCTTAGCAATGACGGCATAATGAGTAGCATCTTCCGACTTACCCAAAATAGTCGCCATATCTGCCAAATTCTGTGCTGTTCTGGCCATATAGGCTGTGGCCGTTACCGCGTCACCAGCCTTAGCCTTCATTTCGATGAAATAGTTGACCATGGCAGCGATTTTCAACTTATCCTCCGGGGTCTGCTCTTTTGACACCGGGGGATTCTTGTAATATTCGGCCACCTTTTCCCTAATGCCAAAGGCTTCGTTCCATTCACCGTAATGGAACCGGGTGTCAAAGATATATTCGCCGAAGCCGTCCTGATATTGAGGCAATTCTATATATAAGGGGTTGGGATCCTTGGCACAGCGCAACTCAAATTCCAGCCACTTCCGTGCCGTTTCATACTGGTTTTCCAGGATCTGCGGATCCCCGTACCACTGATATACACTCCAGGGAAGCCATGCGGCGCTGTCCCCCCAGCCAGTTGCATCCTCGCCTTTGTTGCCGTCTCCAGAGGGTCCAGCAATCTCGTACTGGGGATTCACCTGCTTCATATTTGCAACTTCACCAGGGTGGTGTACGGAGCTTGTGGATGGGAAGGTAATACCCACCTTGCCGGATACATATTGCTCCAAAGCCTGATCCTGCAGCCATTTTTCATAGAAGGAATAGGCGTTCATAAAGGTACAGGCGGTACGGACGTAGATTTGGGCATCACCAGTCCATGCGTTTCGCTCTCTGGTGGGGCAGTCCACAGGCACATCCATGAAGTTGCCCTTCTGACTCCACATAGAATTGCTGACCAGCTTGTTGATCAGCTCATTTGAACATGAAAAGCTTCCGGTTTCTCCCATGGCAGAGTATACCGCGATCGCGGTAAAGTCACCAGGGAGGATCTCTCCTTCATAACCCTCTAACTTTACATAGCGGAAACCGAAGATAGCAGAAAAAGGCTGGTAAATTTCTTCCTCCGCTCCCCTGCAGATGTAAGTCACTTCCTGAAAAGCCGATACAGGCATGGTGGTTTTATTTACATTGGCGATGGTGAACTTGCCGCTGTGGTCAAAAGTTTCACCATGGATCAGTTTGACAATTTGTCCGGGTTTTGTGTTTCGCAGTACCATGCGGACATAGCCTGCAATGTTCTGTCCGAAATCCAGAACCAAGGCTCCGGATACATCCCGGAAAGGCTTAGCATCGAATCGCTCCATTTCCCGGACGGGAACGCTTCTGCTGACTATTTTCTTTGCTGTCATGCCGGACAGCACCGGGTCGCCCTTCAGAAGCCGCACCGGCTGCCAGTTGGTGCATTCCAATCTTGCATCATAGATATCGCCCATGAGCATATCAGAGGCCAGCAGGGGGCCTGTTGTCATCTGAAAGGCTTCATCTGTGCCGATGATCTCAGTCGTGCCATCGGCATAGGTAAGCTCGATCTGACCTAAGTAGTCAAGGCTTCTGCCCCAGTTGTTGATGACACTGCCGCCGGTGGAGCCGCGCCACCAGCCATCAGCCAGCGTTACATTCCATGTATTTTCGCCCTCACGGAGCAGGGCTGTAATGTCATAGGTTTGATACTGGATGCGGTAATAGTAGCTGGTCAGACCCGGCTTGAATCTATCCTCATCGGTGGCAGCACCGTTGATAAAGCTCCCGTAAATTCCATGAGCCGTCTGGTAGATCCTCGCCTCCGCAAGCCCGGGTTTTACATTGAAGCTGCGTCGCAGATATTGGGCAGGCCGTGGAGAAGAAATATCTTCCCCGGTGGAGATCCACTTACCAACCCAGTCGGCCTCGTTCAGCAGTCCCGTTTGAAAACTGGCCTTTTGCCGGTCAGCGGTAAGAATATTTCCCTCACCGTCCACGGCGGTGACCAGTACCTGCCACGTGACCTTCTGTCGACTTTGCAGAGATTTGCCCTCGTAGCGAATGAATCGACATTCGTCAGATTCTACAACGCCGCTGTCCCAGAGGATCTCATTTTCGCTGACTGCCTGAATGCGATAGCTTTTCTGCACCACACCCGTGCGGTCACTTCGGATCTTCCAGCCAAACCGGGGATTCGGTGCATCCACGGCATTCGGCATCCGGCTGTATTCTGTTGTCAGATCGTATATTTCCATCATATTTATTCCTCTGCCGCGGCGCTCAAGCCCGACTGCCCCAATAATAGGCAAGCCGCTCTTTTATGTAGGCGATGCACTCTTCCCGGAGCTTTCGTTGTTCGTCGTCCGGCTCATAGCTGACCTCTGGGTAGTTGCCTTCCATGAAGCCGTGCTTTGCCTGCGTAAATTCCTTCAGGCAGCAGGGAATCCCCGCACACTTCAGCAGCTTCTCGTAGTCCAATCCCTGCTGATACAGCGAATCCGGACCGCATAGGATAATCTCGGCGGGAGAGAGCCCCTGAAGCTGCTCCGCCGATGCGGCATTGGGCGACAGCACCGGGTCGCTTTTGGCAATCTTCCCCCGGAAATACACCGCGTTCAGGATCTTCATATTCCGCCCATAGTTTTCATCTTTCGTATCCAGGAAGCCGGACTCCGGCTCGAAAGCCCGAAAGTCAAGGAATGGGTATACCGGAATATGCACAGACAGCTTCACCGGCGAATCCTTTAATAGATAGGCGGCACTTGCCGCCAGATGACCGCCGGCGCTGTAGCCAATGATTGCGAAGCGGGTCTTGTCCAGTCCAAATTCATCCGCATGTGCAGTAAAATGCAGCACCACATCCCGTACTTCCTCCTGGGGATAGGGAAAGGCTTTAACATCCACCTTTTTGTAGTTGATATTCACCACGAAGCAGGAAAATACATCCGCAAGCTGCTGACTCTGGGTGTCCAAAGCGGTTGCATCGCCGCCCACCCATGCGCCGCCGTGAATATTGAACAGCACGGGCAGAGGGCCGGGAACTTTCAGTTTCGGCTCATAAAGGAAGGTTTCAACCTTAGGGAGACCCTCCCGCTTGACGAAATACTGCTTTCCGATCCATGGTGTCTTCTTTCTCGCCTTCCTGCGTCCCAACGACAGGACGATCCGCATCCCGATAAGTGTCAAATTCATAATGATTTCCTCATCCCATCATCACGGCCACATGCGCCGTCTGTCTGTCCTTCAGCATTTCAGGCGTAATAATATGACCCTCGATCTGTACACCGTCCAGGAGAATACGCTCCACTCCGTGCTGCTCGCCCTTGGGGTTCTTTACCTCGATGTTCAGCTTGCAGCCCCGGTACACTCTTGTGACCTTATAGCCGTTCCAATCGCCGGGAATGGCAGGATCGATAACAAGGCCCTTGAGCGTAGGACGGATACCCAGCAGATACTGGGTAACAGCCACATCCATCCAGGCCGCCGTGCCGGTTACCTGAGATACGCAAGCCTGTCCAAACTTCTCGTTATCCGGACCCAGCATGGTGCTGGAGTAGGCATAAGCCTCGCCCCGATAGTTTCCCAGACCGATCCGCTGGATCACCTTGTGAGGAATCAGCTGGTTATAGTATTTCCATGCCCGGTCACCACGGCCAAGCAGAGCTTCGGCTATGATGGCCCAGGAGTTTGCCTGACAGAAGATGCCGCCATTTTCGGAATAGCCAGCTGGTAGATTGTTGGCCTTGTCAGCAGGAAGGCCAGGGGTGTTGATCAGCAGGCCCATGCCGGTGTCCATCCGCTTATTGACAGAGTCCATGGCTTGTCTGTGCTGTTCAGCCTTGCCGGAACCAGAAATCACCATCCAGCTTTGGGTATTGACCCAGATTTTTGCGTAGTCGGAGCTGTTGCTGCCGAAGGGCTTGCCCTCATCATCCAGTCCCCGGAGATACCATTCTCCATCCCAGCAATATGTTTCCAGGGCTTTTTCCTGCTTGGCGATAAGTGCCGTAAACCGCTCCACGGATGCCACGTCTCCCCGCAGCTCGGCAAGTTCTGAAAGCTGCTTCAAAGCATAAATATGCTGCTGGGACACGAATACAGATTCGCCCTTGCCTTTTCTTCCGAAGGGTCCCACATGGTCATTCCAGTCGGAGAACAAAATCAGGGGCAGATCGTGTTCGCCCAGATGATTTTCTGTAAATTCTACGCCACGCATTAGGTGATCCCACAAAGAAGCAGGATTCACAGCGGTTTTGTAATCCGCACCAAGGAACGGGATCTGCTGATCAAGGAAAGAAATATCGCCGCTTTCTGCCGCGATGGCATAGGCAAGATAGACCATCCAGATGTGGTCATCGGACCGGGTCAGATCCTGCGGCGGCTTCCCATCCTCCGGCCAGCAGGCATGCATGGCATGGCCGTCCTCCGCCTGCTGAGAAGCAAGATAATAAAGCATTTCCTTTGCCCATTCCGGCTTGCGGTATGCCTGGGCCAGCATATCCTGCGCGCTGTCCCGGAATCCTACACCACGGATACCGGATGCGGAGGAAGAAATAGATCTGGAGTACCGGGCAGTAACGACGCTCTGAATGGGGTTCCATGTATTGACCTGCCGCATGGCGTCGGCATCCGGAATCTCACATTGATAGACGCCCAGATGGTCTTTCCACCAATCCGCATTTTTGGCAAACTGCCGCTCTACCTCGCCCTCACTTCTTAAGGAAGTCAAGGTTTCCTCCGTGGTGTTCACTGCACCGTCATAGTCCAGCAGTGCGCCCGGGGTCAGACCGAGGAAGTAACTGAGTTTCTTCTTCTCGTTAGCCTCCAAAGCTACATGGTGGTGCAGTGCGCCGCAGGGTTCACCACCTACCATGTCGGTATTGCTGAGACTCCCCTGCTCTACCTGAACAGGATTGCGTTCGTCCCGGTAATTACCGCAGAAAAGGTCCCGATTACAGCAGAAAGAGTCTGCTTTTTCGGACGCAGCAAAGTAGATAACAGGCGCTTTCTTCACATCCACCTGCATCCAGGAGGTGTAAAGGTACAGGATGGAATCCAGTTTTTCATCATAGTGATTACTGACATTCCACTTTAAGTAGTAGCCCAGCTTGGTTTCGTTTTCGAATGCAAGCTGCGAAAGCTCCGTATAAGCGAACACGTCGCACTCAATCCGTTCACCCTTTTGATTGTTCAATTTCAAGTCCCAAACAAGGGTATCGCTGTCCGGTGCGACAAACAGAGTCAGCACAGAACGCAGTCCGTCTTTTTCCGCAGTAAACTGAGAATATCCAGGACAATGGGCAGCGTCCCACTTGTCCAGCTTGGTTTCGCAGGGACGGAAGGTAGGTGACCAAATTGTACCGTCAGCCATACGGATGTAAATGTAAAAGCCCGGACTGTCGATGGGCATATTATAGAACCGGTAGCGGGTAATTCGGTAATTCATGGGCGTGCGCCACCAGCACATACCGCCGCCGGCCTGAGACACGAAAGCATGCATTTTGCCATTAGACAAATAGTTGATCCACGGCTGGGGCAGATCATGGCGGGAAAAGACAATCTTTCTGTCGCCATCGTGAAACTCGTATGGTAATTTCATATCATTCATTTTGTCCTCCAATATGTGTCGGGCAAATTTTTACTTTTGGTTCGGAATTTTGCGAAGCAGGCCATCCAGTCCGGCAATATCCTCGCCGCTTTGTCCCATGGTTACCATCAGGGACCGCAGTGTGGCAGGACGCAGCACCGCATAGGCGCCGTCCACATTGGTAAACCGCCCACGGATCACGGCGTCAATTGCAGCAAATACAGGTGCAAGAACTTCCTTCGCCTGCTCCTGCTGCTGCAAATACCCCAGCGTACAATCCACATTCAGCACCGCTTCATTGTTCCCGTCAATTTTGGCAGGGCAAACAGGATCAGCCATACCATCGGCGGTGAGCCGTCCCAGCACGTCCCCCAACCAGCCGATGCTGTCACCTACCCAATTAGGAATTCTGTTGCATACTCCCGTGCCGATCACACTTGGCGCACCGGTAGAGAAGCCATGTCCGCCGTAAGCATAGATATGGGATTCAAATTGGATGCCAAGTTTTGCAAGTCGGCTCTGGAAATTGAGAGAATTCTGGATAGGAACCACATTGTCGTCCCGTGCTGCAAAGAGGAAGCAGGGGCAGGTGTTGCCATCAATGTGATCCACCGGTGCGATGACCTCCGTACCCGGCTGACAGGCCTGAGCGATATCCAATTCCACAGCAGCATATCCCAGAATGGCTGCATTGGGCTTATTCTTCGCCACTGTGGCCGCACAGGCTGCCAGATGCCCTCCGGCGGAGAAGCCGATCACCGCAATTTTGTCTGCCATCAGGTTCCACGCATCCGCATTGGAGCGGATCAGCTCCATGGCCTGCTCATAGTCGTCAAGAGGGTTTGGCCATGCCCGATGCTCTGCTACAGAATACCGAAGTATAAATGCATGGAATCCGGCATTTAAGTAGGGATACGCCACCACCTCCGCCTCCCGGTCGGAGCATACGCTGTACCCGCCGCCGGGAAGGATCAGCACCGCAGGACGCTTTGTGATTTTTCCATAATCCTCCCCTACTGCCAGCAGCATACAGGAAAGGGTCACATTTCGCTCTTGATTCAGTTCTATTACTTTTGTATCAATGGTCATATGCAGCCTCCTATAAAAGCGCTTATCCCTTTACACCGCCGAGAGTTAATCCCTTGGCAAAGTATTTCTGGAAGAAGGGGAAGGAAATGATCAGCGGCAGAACACCGATAAATGCCATGGCCATTCGGACAGATTCCTGCGGGATCTCCAACTGACCCAGTTCTGCGGCAAATTCCGGATTATTTGCCATAAATTCGATCTGCTGGTTCATCTGATTCAGCAGGAGCTGAATGCTGTACATCTCAGAATGTCGGACATCGATATAGTACATTCCGTTGGTCCAGTCGTTCCAGTAGGCGATTGCCTGCAGCAAACCGATGGTAGCAAGGATCGGCAGGGACAAAGGCAAAATGATCTTTACATAGATCTCAAATTCTCCCGCGCCATCAATTCTCGCCGCTTCCAGCAGTTCGTTCGGAATACTGGTGCGGTAATAACTCATGATTAGAATGACAGAAAATGCACTGGCAAAAAGATTAGGAAGCAGCAGCGCAAATATAGAGTTTTTGATGTCCATCCAGCCGGCCCATACATAGTAGCTGGACACCATACCGCCGTTAAATAGCATAGTCATTACCAGCATCGCCATGATGACCTTTAATCCCCGCACCTTTTGGATCATGCCGTAGGCGAACATGGACATAGTAAGCACAGACAACACCGTGCCCACCGCGGTCACCAGAATGGTCACACCATAGGCTCTGAAAATGATTTTACCCGCCTGCCACAGGTATTTCCATGCATCCAGACTGAATTCCTTAGGGAAGAATCCGTAACCGTATTTTGCAATTGCGGCTTCCGAGGAAATGGACGCGGAGAACAAAATCACAAAGGGCGCAATGGCCAGCAGGGACAGCACAGAAAGAACAATGTAGGCAATTACTTTCACTATTTGCTCATCCCGCTCCACGATCCGGTTTCCGTGTATCGCTTTCTTTCGTTTCATACGCTCCACCTCCTTAAAACAGTGCACTTTCCTCGTCCACTTTCCTAATAACGAAATTGGCGAGGATCACAAGGACAAATCCAACCACGGACTGGAATGCACTGACGGCGGCATTCAGTCCGATATTGGGATCATTGCCCACAAGGTTATTAAACACATATACATCCAGTGTCTGGGTGATATCCTTCAGATAAGAGCTGTTCATAGGAAGCTGATAGAATAGGCCAAAATCCGAAGTCATAATTTTCGCAAGGCTTAAAATAAACATAGTAATAATCATCTTCTTCAGGTGCGGCAGGGTGATATGTACTGTCCGCTGCCACCATGTGGC
>JAFQUA010000076.1 GCA_017408725.1 Oscillospiraceae bacterium | reverse complement strand
TGGTTGGAGCCTTTCGGGAACCGTCGTGCGGTAGGAGAAAAATACCGATCCACAGCATCCCTTACAGTGTAGCATATGTCCTTGAAGAGGGACACTAAAAACTACTACTCTATAATACAAGGAGAATATTGAAAATGAATTCCGATTACGAAAACAACAGTTTGAGCGCTACCGCAATGGAAGCGTTGATCCAAGCCAATGGGCAGGCCGTGGAAACCCGGCAGAGGATTCCTTACGAGATGGTGGTTTACGCTATCCCGGAGGAATGGCGGGAGGAAGAAATGAATCTGCTCCGGCACGCGGTGCAGTTCCAGCCGACCCTGTACAAGCAGATCGATACACTGGCAACCCGGCAGGATTGGCAGGATCTGCTGACGGATCAGCGGACGGTACTGCAAACGGAAAGCCGGGAGATGCAGTCCTCCATGCGGCGAATCCTGCAACAGGATGGGAGCGTGAGAGAGAAGTTTTCTTCGGAACTGTCCGGGATGCTCTCCGACAGTCTCAAGGCTATGGAAGCTACCACTTCCCGGCTGGAGCAGAAGGTCAGAAAGCTGACCCGCATATCGGTGGCAGCTTCTATGGTGGCATCGGCGCTGGTCTGCGTGGTCTGGCATCTGCTGGCAGGCTGATCGAAGATGACAGCGAAGATCCTGAACAGCGCCGGAAGCGCATCGAAGCGGAACAGGCTGGCTCCGATGTCGGCACGATCCTTGGTCTTGCCATCGGTACAGCCATGGCACTGACCGAAAACAAAACCGAAGAACAGGTTATCCAGGACGAGCAGGACTTCAATGAATTCCTCGCTGAACTGGAAGCCGAGGAAGAAGAACACAATTGGCAGCAGGCAATGTAGCCTGCTGTCCCAACCCCAAACTTGGGAGAAAGGATATTGATGACTATAGAATTTGTAGAATATATGAAAACAGGATTGTTGGGTGCGTATCACCCTGACCGTGCTGTCAAGCGGGAAATCGATGGTAAGGTGCTTCCTGTATATCGGGATACCCGCTATAGGGAAACGGAAGAAGGAATGGAATTGCAGAGGGAGATGGTAGTCGGTGGACGGATGTTCCTTGTCCGTTCTGTATTTTCCTCAACCTCCACTGCAACACCCACCCAGAAGTTACTCCGAATTATCGATAATGATTTGGAGAAAAAGTAAAAAATCTACTAGACTTGTGGCAAGCGATACGGTATGTTGGAAATACCGTATCGGCTTGTCCGGAAAGGAGTAATATGACAAGCTTAGAAAAGTTTACGATCCTCTATGGCAGACTGAGTCAGGAGGATTCCCAAAAAGGAAACCGGCAGGATGATTCCAACAGCATCCAGAACCAACGGCTATTGTTGGAGAAGTACGCCGCAGAGAAAGGCTTCACCAACACCAAGTTCCTATACGATGACGGTTACACTGGCACCAACTTCAACCGCCCCGGTTGGCAGGAAGTGATGGAGTTGATGGAAGCTGGCATGGTGGAAACGCTAATCGTCAAGGATATGTCCAGACTTGGCAGAGAGTATCTTCAGGTCGGACAGTATACGGAATTGATCTTCCCCAGCTAAAGAACAACTTCATGTGTTCCACCTACAAGAAGAAAGGCAAGGAAGTCTGCTCTGGGCATTACATCCGGGAAGTGGAGCTGGCGGCAATCCTGCTAGATGACATTCGCCGAGTGACCCACTTTGCACGGCAGAATGAAATGCTCTTTGCAAAGCATATCAGCCAGAAGCAGAGCAAGAAAGCACAGAAAGAGATCGCCCAGCTTCAGCATGAAGTGGATGCTCTGAATCGGCGGCAGGCAGAACTGACTGCTCTGTTCAAGCGGCTGTATGAGGACAATGTCCTTGGCAGAATCCCGGACGAGCAGTACCGCATCTTGTCCCAAGGTTACACCGAGGAACAGAAGCAGATCCGGGAACGCCTGCCTGCGGCAGAAGCTAGGTTGGAGGAACTGAAGTCCACCGCAACCAATGTTGCCCGGTTCATCGAGAATGCAAAGAAATACAGCCAGATCGATGAACTGACATCCGAGATCCTGCGAACCTTCATCCAGAAGGTCACCATCGGAGAACGCTCCAAGAAGCACTCCAGAAACGCAGTGCAAGAAATCAAGATCTACTACCGGGATGTGGGCCTGCTGGATGATATGCCCGAAGCCGATGCCGCAGAAGCGGCGCTGGTGGCAGAAAACCCAGACACTGAAAAGGTGGCATAAAAAAGAACATGGAGGCTGAGAAATCTCAGCCTCCATGCAGGAACAGTTATTGAATTTAAATGTGTTCACTAATTGTCCCTATGGGAACTCGCGGAACGGTACGCTCTTTTTTGTTACAGCACAAGGAAAGTACATCCGCCGGGTGCAACTTCCACAGTACCCGCTGGGGTCTTTTCACCGCACAGGCAGGGCAGCGTATCGTTTTCGCCCAGAACCAGTTCACGACCATTCAGCAGCATGGTACGGCTGCGCAGCTTGCCGTTGCCGGTCAGTGCGTAGACCTCTGCCTCCTTGGGCAGTTCCACCTTGGTAACTTCCCTGGAGTTATTGATCACCAGATAAGCAAGACCATCCTTGCCGTCCTTGCGGGAATGAACATAGACATGGGCGCCTTCCCGGATCTTTTCACCGGAAGCATACACGGTTTTGCCCATCAGCCGGTTCCACAGAAGAACCGCAAAATAGTTAGGACGGGGCTCAAATGTTCCGTGCTTCAGGAAGCCGTAGTCAGAGGAAGCCAATGTGTTATGGAAGATCACGCCGTCGGTGATGGTACAGAATTCACCCAGCTCGTTGAGGGTTCGGGGAACATCCATGTAGGTGGAAGCCCATGTATTGCCTCCGCAGCCGGCATCACCGGACTCGGTGACCCACATCTGACCGCCGGGAACATAACGGTCACGGCGATCAATATACTGCCGGGCGCAGTCGGCAGCAACCGCCAGATACTGCTCACTGAGGCAGGCTTCTACCGGCCAGTGGCCGCCCATGGCAGCACCACGCTCAGAAACGCCGTTATAGTAGTGATAGCTGAACACATCCATAGGAGACTTGTAATCTCCCAGAAGCTGCTCCGTGGTAATGATCTGGAAACCGGCAGCCATACCGCCGCCTGCGCCTTCCAGAGAACCAAAGAGATTGATATCACCAACCGTACAAGGACCGACAAACAGGCACTCAGGATAATTCTCCTTCAGCCATGCGCCAAACAGATCATGGTCTCTGGCATGATCTGCCGCTGTGTAGCCCTGAGGCAGACCGGAAAGGGCGATCAGATTGGGCTCATTGGTAAACTCCGCGGCACTGATGGGTACACCGTACTCCTTGGAAGTGCGGAACAGCAGTTCTGCCTGTTCAAAGGGCATGGGCGCGTCCGCAGCGTGGATGCCGGGACAGTTTGCAATAGAAACCAGCAGCTTGCCGCCGATGGCCTTGACAAAATCCAGCAAATTCAGCCACTGCTGCTTTGTCAGCACATTCTGGAATCCCTCGGGAACCTTACCCTCATATTTATTGTCAAAGTCATAGTAGGTCTTGTTTGCCCATGTACCGGATACGCGAACCCATGCGGTTCCCAGATCCTTTGCCAGCTTGATCAAACGAGGGTTGGTGGTATCGATGGGATCGTACCACTGCTGCAGATTCCCCATATTGGTCCAATCCTTAATGACAGGGAACTCTTCTGTACCATCCACCTGGGCCTCGGAATATGCCTTCCAGAAAGTACCGCCGGTAACTTCTGTCATCTCTACATTATAAGAAACCAGACGCTCGTCCACTTCCCGGAGCTTCTCGAGTCCGGAGGCAGACAGTTTTACAAACTCAGCCATTTGCTCATTCTCCTCTTATTGTATTTGGGTGTAACCCCACACTGTTTTCTATTTTATACGAAAATATTAGGCATTGGGAAGTGACAAAACAAACCAACTGTGACACCCCCATACAAAAGAACGCCCTCTCTTTTGCGCAAAACGCCAAGGGAGGGAGTTGTTATAGAAAACTGTTGGCATTGGGAAACAAGGGTTGCTCCAGCA
The DNA here is from genome assembly GCA_017408725.1 of Oscillospiraceae bacterium. Next base: position 7,519 of record JAFQUA010000076.1, on the reverse strand, counting down.
ATCGTGCCGCAATCCCGGCCATTTGAGCCGCCGACTGGGGATAGCCTTCATGATGCCATGTGAGCACCATTGACATCAAGCCGCAAACACCAAACATTGTGATCTGTTTCTGGACTTCCTTACTGTCCTTAGGCAAAAACCGGACCGGCATAACCGTTTCAGACAGCGCATGGGATATGGCACGCTCGATTAATATACCGCTCATACCGCTGCGCTCCAACGCATCCAGCAGAGGTTTGTTCTGCACCCAGAATTGAAAAAAACCTTCCAACTCTCCATGCAGTGTGCGACCAGCACTGCGGCGGTACGGGATGGTAAATCCTTCAAAGCCCATCAATGTATGGTCGATCAGTGCTTGAAGCGCGCCATCCTTACTGGAAAAGTACCGGTAAAAGGATTTTCTGGGAATTGCGAGAGCATCACAAAGTTCACTGACAGAGATCTCATCATAACGCTTTGTCAGCATAGCTGACATAAGGCCTTCTTCCAGCTGGCGCTGTCTGGCTGCGGATTGCTCCGTCTTGCATAATTTGTACATATTTGTCACCCCAATTCCCTCTTTTATTTATTATTATACCAGAAAAACGGAACTTTTCAACTCTTTTGTTCATTCTCTCCAAAAAATCAGGTGCAGAAATCTGCGTCCCGTGTCACAAAAGTGTCATTTTGTCCCTAGTTTACAATTCGTTCATGAACTATAATAGGTTATGATTGATATGGGTATGCCTACCCGCAAAATTAAGGAGGAAGTAATAATGGCAAAAAAACCCGTAACTCTGGATGCCAAGGGTTACCGTAAGTTCGGTATGCGCGACAAGGTCGCCTATGCCGCCGGTGACTTTGGCTGTAACATGAGTTTTGCCCTGAAGGGCACTGTTCAGACCTTCTGGCTGGTCTACATGATGATGGAAACCGGCCTGCTTTCTGTCCTGCTTCTGCTGGTACAGATTTGGGATGCCGTCAACGACCCCATGATCGGTACCATAATCGATAACGATAAGCGCAACTATAAGCGCGGAAAGTTCAAGCAGTACATCTTTGTTGGTGCTTGCGGTCTGCTGGTCGGCGGTGCAGCAGTGTTCCTGCCCTTCCCTGATGCTCCTGTTGTTCTGAAGGCTGTGCTTTTTATCCTTGGTTACATTATCTGGGATGCCTGCTACACTGTCGCTAATGTCCCTTACGGCTCCATGCTGTCTCTGGTTACTGAGGATGTGGGCGAGCGTGCTCAGCTGTCTACCTGGCGCTCCGTCGGTTCCATGATCGGTGGTATGGTCCCCGGCATCGTTCTGCCCATGCTGATTTGGCAGAAAGCTACCTGGGACGGCACCACCACTTTCCTGGACAGAATCGAGATCCCCGAAGGCTTTACCAGAGAGCAGTTCCTGACCAACCCCCTCACCGGCGAGGCTTACCAGATCGGCGAAGCCATTCTCAGCCCCGCTACCGGCAAGCAGGTTGAGATCCTGCTGGGTGACCGTGTGTTCTGGGCTGCCCTGATCATGGGCATTCTGGGCTTCATCGCCTTTATGTTCATGCTGAAGAACATCACCATCCGTGTGGATGAGAACACCGTCAAGGCTAACGAGGGCGGCGAGAAGTTCAACATCATTAGGTCCTTCGGCAACTTCATGAAGAACCGTCCCGCTGTTGGTGCTACTGTTGCAGCTATGGGTATGTTCCTGGGCATGCAGTCCGCCACCACCGCCAACACCATCATGTTCGCTACTTACTTCAACATGGCTTCCATGTCCGGTCTGGTGCAGATGGTCGGCTTCCTGCCCATGTTCCTGTTCATGCCCTTCATCACCAAGATCGTCAAGAAGTTCGGTAAGAAGGAAGCTTCCGTTGTTGGTACCATCGTGTCCATGATCGGCGGCGGCATCATGCTGATCTTCCCCACCATCTCCAATGTACAGACTGCTTTGATCGTCTATCTGGCCGGTCTGGTTCTGTTCGGCATTGGTATGGGCGTTTACACCTGCGTCTCTTGGGCTCTGATGGGCGACGCTATCGACTACAACGAGTGGAAGTTCGGCACCCGCGAAGAAGGCACCGTCTACTCTCTGCACAGCTTCTTCCGTAAGCTGGCTCAGGGCGTAGGTCCCTCCATGGTCCTGCTGATGATGGGTGCTCTGGGTTATCAGTCTAGCCTGGGTACCATCGGTCAGTCCGCTGCCACCTCCCACAATATGTGCTGGCTGGTCGCCGGTCTGTATATGTTCAGCGCTGTGCTGCAGTTCATCGGCATTGCTCTGATCTACAACATCGACAAGAAGACCTTGGCTAAGATGACTGAGGCGCTGGCTGCCCGCAAGGAGCAGTAATCTCTTCTCCCCTATAACAATATCCCCTGATGTAATTATCCTACATCAGGGGATGTTTTGTCTATTGCTCAGTTTTACTGGTTCAGTGTAAAAAACTTCCATCCGTTTCCGAGTAATTTGGCCATATCCTCAATCATTTTAGTCTGTTTCCATCATCTACCCCGCTTCCAATTGACAAACAACTTCGTTGGGGTTACAATATCCCATAGAAAATCTACTTTTGAGGTGATTCCTATGGATCAGAAGCTGAATATTGAAACACTGTGCATTCAGGCAGGCTACAGCCCTAAAAGCGGCGAGCCCCGCCAGATTCCCATTATTCAAAGTACTACTTTTAAGTACGCAACTTCCGAGGATATGGGCAAGCTCTTCGATCTGGAGGCAGAGGGTTATTTCTACTCCCGGCTTCAGAACCCCACCTGCGACATGGTGGCTGCCAAGATCGCAGCGTTGGAGGGCGGCACTGCCGCTATGCTTACCGGTTCCGGTCAGGCTGCCAATTTCTACGCCATGTTCAACATTGCCTCCTGCGGCGACCATATCGTTGCCAGCTCCGCAATCTACGGCGGTACCTTCAATCTGATCAGTGTGACCATGAAGCGTATGGGCATTGAAGCTACCTTCGTCAGCCCGGATGCTTCCTATGAAGAGATCTGCGCTGCTATTCGCCCCAATACCAAACTGGTTTTTGGTGAAACCATTGCCAATCCCGCCTTGAATGTGCTGGACATTGAAGTTTTTGCAAAGGCCGCCCACGACAATGGACTTCCCTTGATCGTGGACAACACCTTCGCTACCCCCGTAAACTGCCGTCCCTTTGAGTGGGGCGCGGACATCGTCACTCACTCCACCACCAAGTATATGGACGGTCATGCTTCCGCTGTGGGCGGCTGCATCGTAGACAGCGGTAAATTTGACTGGACCAAGTATCCCGACAGGTTCTCCGGTCTTTGCACCCCTGATGACAGCTATCACGGTGTGACCTACACTGAGCGATTCGGCCTTGCCGGTGCGTTCATTACCAAATGCACCGCACAGCTCATGCGTGACCTCGGCTCTGTTCAGAGTCCCCAGAGCGCTTACTATCTGAATCTGGGTCTGGAAAGCCTTCCCTTCCGGATGCGCCAGCACTGTGAAAACGCCCAGAAGATCGCAGAATTCCTGCAGAGCAACGAAAAAGTTGCTTGGGTCAAATACTGCGGCCTTAAGAGTGACAAGTATTATGAACTGGCGCAGAAATATATGCCTAAAGGCTCCTGCGGTGTCATTTCCTTCGGCTTGAAGGGCGGACGGGCTGCCGCTGAAACCTTCATGAAGAACATGAAGCTGGGCTCCATCGAAACTCATGTTGCAGACAGCCGCACCTGCTGTCTCCACCCCGCATCTGCAACCCATCGTCAGATGACCGACGAGCAGTTGGAACAGGCCGGTGTGGGCGCGGATCTGATTCGCTTGAGCTGCGGTCTGGAGAATGCCGGCGATTTGATCGCCGATCTGCAGCAGGCCATCGAAAAGGTATAAATCATGGCTGACCAGTATTCCCGTACCCGCCTTTTGCTGGGTGAGGACGGCATCCAAAAGCTGCGCAACGCCCGCGTGATTCTGTTCGGTTTGGGCGGTGTGGGCGGCTACACCGCGGAAGCCCTGGCCCGCAGCGGCATCGGTCACATTGATCTTGTGGACGATGACACCGTGAGCCTTACCAATTTGAACCGCCAGATGCTGGCGCTCCACTCTACCATCGGAAAATACAAGGTGGATGTAGCTGCCGGTCGTATCCGTGACATTGATCCAACCATTGAGGTACGCACCTATAAAACCTTCTTCCTGCCGGAAACAGAAAATCAGTTTGACTTCTCCCAATATGATTATGTGATCGATGCCATCGATACCGTCACCGGCAAGCTGGCACTGATTACAAAAGCAAAGGAAGCCGGCGTTCCCGTCATCAGCTGCATGGGCACCGGAAACAAGCTGGATCCCGCCGCTTTCCGTGTGGCGGACATTTCCAAGACTTCCGGCTGCGCTCTGGCGCGGATCATGCGCAAGGAATGCGGCAAACGGGGCATTAAGGGTATTAAGGTGGTTTTCTCCGAGGAATTGCCTTTGGAACCCTTTGAAATTGCCGACGAGTCTCCCGAACCGCAGCGGGAAGGCTCCAGCAGGCGTTCTCTTCCTGGCTCCACAGCCTTCGTTCCCGGAACCGCAGGGCTGATCATGGCAGGCGAAGTGATTAAAGATCTTTCAAAAGTAAATTGACCCTATCCTCTCCGGGCTTCCGGAGAGGATTTTATTCATCTCCATCCGTATATATTCACATCCTTATTCATATCTATTCCTGAAAAGCAATTGTAAAAACCCCAATCTCTATGCATTTATTCAATTACAATATAGATTTTTGTGTAATATTTCCATTTTTGCTTATGTATTTTCATGCATTCTTGTATTCAAAAACACTTGACTATGAATAATATTCGCGCTATAATGCATTCATCAAATCAATCCCTCAGGGATTTAAAAAGGAGTAATCGTCATGAAGAAATTGATCGCTGTCATTCTGGCCGCTTTGATGCTGATGAGCGCACTGACCGCTTGTGCTGCCACCGAGGACGGCCCCGGTAAGAACACCTACAACCTGAAGACCGTTAAGGAAGGCTATCTCACTGTAATCACCTCCCCCGACTATGCTCCCTATGAATTCTATGCTCTGGACGCCAACAAGAACCCCACTCTGGCTGGCTTCGATATGGCTCTGGCTAAGTACATCGCTGATTACCTGGGTCTGACTCTGGAAGTCATCCCCATGGACTTCAACGGCATCGTCGGCGAGATGGGTGCTGGCAAGGCTGACCTGGCTCTGGCAGGTCTGTCCCCCGATCCCGACCGTCTGGAAAAGATGGACTTCTCCGATTGCTACTATGAAGGCAAGCAGGCTTTCGTGACCACCAACGCCAAGGCTTCCATGTTCACCGATCTGGCTTCCACCAACAATGCTAATGTTAAGATCGCTGCCCAGACCGGCACCATTCAGATGGAACTGGCTACTGAGTTCAGCCCTGACGCACAGATGACACAGCTGACCAAGGCCACCGACATCATCGCAGAACTGATCTCCGGCAAGCTGGACGGCGCTTACATCGAGTGGGATGTCGCTGAGTCCTATAAGAAGAACTACCCCCAACTGACCATTCTCTGCGAAGTTCCCTACGAAGCCGAAGGTAATGTCATCGGTGTAGCCAAAGGCAACGCCGACTTGATGAAGTATGTCAACGAAGCTTTGAACAAGTGTGTCAACGAAGGCACCTTCGCCAAGTTCCTGGAAGAAGCCAACAACCTGGCTGCCGGCGACAACTACCAGGGTCTGCTGGGTGAAGACGGCAAGGTCCCCACCGAAGGCGATACGACTCCTACTGAAGGCTGATAACAATTGAAGCAAATTCCTCCCTGGCATTCAGGGAGGAATTTGATGCGTTTTGAAAGGACATTTCCATGAACAATCTAATCACTGTGGAAGGCTTTGAAAAAACCTTCAATTTCATAAAACTCATCGAGCAGGGCCTTGTAGTCACGGTTTTGTTGGCATTTTTGACGGTAGTCATCGGCTTCGTTCTGGGTATCATCTTGGCCATTATGCGCCTGACTGATATTCGCCCCCTGCGTTTTCTCGCCTACACCAAAGACGGTAAAATGCGTGACAACCGCTTTTTGCTGACTTTGAGCAAATTTAACCCTGTGAGCATGATCGCTACGATCTATGTAGAGGTCATCCGCTCCACTCCCGTACTGGTGCAGATCATGCTGATCTACCACGGTATTTTTGGTTTGATTGACCTTCCGTCGTTTACTTTTTTCGGTTTTATCAGCTTTGAGCGTTTCTTCCCCGGTGTTGTAGCGCTTGGCATTAACTCCGGTGCTTATCTGTGCGAGATCATCCGCAGCGGCATCCAGTCCATCGACGGCGGCCAGACAGAAGCTGCAAGAAGTCTGGGCATGAACAAAGTGCAAACCATGACTAATATCATTCTGCCCCAGGCCATCAAGAACATTCTGCCTGCCATCGCCAATGAATTCGTCGTCATTATCAAAGAATCCTCCATCTGCTACACCATCGGTGTTCGAGACATCATGTCCGCCGTTGAATCGGTGCGTGGCGCTTACTTCATCATTATGGAGCCACTGCTTGTGGCCACAGCACTATACTTCTGTCTGTGCTTCCCCACATCCAAACTCATTGCATACATCGAAAGGAGAATGAGCCGTGGCGACAAACGATAAACTCATACAGGTCAAGAACCTGAAAAAGTACTATAACAAAGGCGCGATCCATGCTCTGGATGATGTAAGCGTAGAAATTTGCAAGGGCGATGTGATGGTAGTCATCGGTCCCTCCGGCTCTGGCAAGTCCACACTGCTGCGGAGCCTGAACCTGATCGAAGAGCCCACCGATGGCGAGATCATCTTTCACGATGTCGACATCACCAAAAAGTCCTTTATCAACAGCCAAGGCAAGAAAGAAAAGGTAAACATCAACCTCCACCGCCAGAAGATGGGCATGGTGTTCCAGCATTTCAATCTGTTCCCCCACAAGACCATCCTGCAGAACATGATCCTTGCTCCGGTGAAAGTGCTGAAAATCCCCAGAGAGCAGGCCGAAGCCAAGGCTATGGCGCTTTTGAAGCGGGTCGGTCTGGAAGACCGGGCGGGTGCATACCCCATCCAGCTCTCCGGCGGTCAGAAACAGCGTATCGCTATCGTTCGGGCGCTGATGATGGAGCCGGAAGTAATGCTCTTTGACGAGCCCACCTCTGCCCTTGATCCCGAAATGGTCGGCGAGGTTCTGGAGGTTATGAAGGAGCTTGCCCGGGAAGGCATGACGATGGTGGTTGTGACCCACGAAATGGGCTTCGCCCGGGAAGTGGGCAACCGGGTAATCTTCATGGACGAGGGGAAATTGGTGGAGCAGGGCTCCCCGGAAAAGATCTTTACCTCTCCCGAAAATCCACGTTTGCAGGATTTCCTTTCCAAGGTGCTTTAATATAAAAGGTGCGGTTATGACCCAATGTCATTAAGTTAAGAAAAACTGGATCTCACAGAAATGTGGGATTCAGTTTTTTCGTAATAAATTTAGAAAAACACTTGACAAAAAGCGTTAAATGTGCGGCCTTTTTGCTAATTACGATTAGCAAAAAGGCCCG
>JAFQUA010000075.1 GCA_017408725.1 Oscillospiraceae bacterium | reverse complement strand
TGCAAGGACCGTCATCAGTCCGGTGATCCTGCCCATTGGCGCCATCACCTCTTTCCTTGGCGGCCCGCTGTTCCTTTACCTGCTGTTCAAAGGAGGTAAGAAGCAATGATGCAAGTAAAAAAGCTAAGTTATCATTACAAGGGTTGTCCGGAAGTGTTGAAGGATGTATCCTTCGATATCGAACCCGGCAAATTTCTGGCAATACTGGGCAACAACGGTGTTGGTAAAAGCACCTTGCTCAAATGCTTTAACCATATTCTGAAGCCGGATTCCGGCGAGGTAATTCTGGATGGGGAGAATCTGCTGAAGCAACCGCCCCGTGAAGTGGCAAAGAAGGTCGCCTTTGTTTCCCAGAGCGTACCCAGCACCCAGATGACTGTTCACGATGTGGTGATGCTGGGCCGCAGACCCTATATGAAATGGGGTTTTACTGAAGAAGACCACAACATCGTCCACGAATCCATGCACCGGCTGGATGTAGAGGATATGCGGGGCAGGTTCTTAAATCAGCTTTCCGGCGGTGAAAAACAAAAGGTCATGCTTGCCCGTGCGTTGGCGCAGCAGCCAAAAGCACTGCTGCTGGACGAGCCTACCAGCGCGCTGGATATTCAGAATCAGTATCAGGTTCTGAAGCTGGTGCGGGAATTCTGCCACAAGGACAATATGATCGCCGTGGTGGTCATCCACGATCTGAATTTGGCACTGCGTTTCTGTGACCGCTTCCTTCTGCTTAAAGACGGACAGGTCTACCGACACGGTGACCGCAGTATTCTGGACAGTACCGCGCTAAAAGAAGTTTATGGTGTGGACGCAAAAGTAGTGGAAATAGAAGGCCGGCACATGGTGCTGGTGGACGAATAAGGAGGAAAATATGAAAACTTGGCAGGATTGTGTGGCTTTTCACGGCCATGAATGCGGTGGCCTGACCATCGGCTATAAGGCAAGTCTGTACGCAATTGAGCTTTTGAATTTGGAATTCTCTGCAGATGAGCAGGTGGTATGTATTGCGGAAAATGATGCCTGCGGTGTAGATGGTATCCAGGTAATGCTTGGTTGCAGCATTGGTAAAGGCAACCTGCTGTTCCATATGCGGGGTAAGCAGGCGTTTTCTTTCTATAACCGTAAGACCGGTACTTCCGTCCGTCTGGTGCTAAAACCCAAACCCGAAGGTATGACAAAAGCAGAGTCTTTCGCCTACTACCAGGGATGTAAGCCGGAAGAGATGTTTGATGTAAAGGAAACGACGATTCAGTTGCCCGAAAAGGCACGGCTGTTCGATTCTTATGTTTGCGACTGCTGTGGAGAAACCACCGGCGCCAACTGGATCCGGCTTGCAGGTGATAAGAAGCTTTGCCTGGATTGTTATGAAAGCTATGACCGGTTTAATGTATAAGCAAAAGAAGAAGGCCGCTGATTTTGTCAGCGGCCCTTTGCGCTATGTAGTTAGATGGAGAAGGCGACCAGGACGATATCCTTGTTGGTCTTCTTGCTCAGGAGCTGTTCCAGCTCAGTGATCTTAGCCAGTGCTTCTGCGTCCTCGCTCAGCTGGGCATACTTCACGGGGCTGTAAGCGACCAGGGCAACATCTTTGCCGGTCTTGGCGGACAGTTCCTTTTCCAGAATGGTGATGGAGTCCAGCAGATCCTGACGGTCATCCAATTTGGTGAAGGTTTCCATGCTTTGATCCTCCTTGGATTATTCAGGCTTGAAAGCGTAGGTTGCGCCTTCGGTAATCTCGGTAGCGTCAACACCGGTCATGGCATACTCGCCATCAATGTAGAAGGCCCAGTATTTACCATCCTTGTCCCAATCCAGAGCAACACCGTTGACGGAATCCACATACAGACCGTACTCGGTTTCGTGTCCCTCAATCAGACCTTCGGCGATCAGAGCCTCACCGACAGTTGCCTTGTCAGAGGTGTACTCGAAGGTGGTTTCCTTACCTTCCAGATCGGCTACGACAACCGTGAAGGAAGCGCCGGTAGCTTTGGGCTCGGCATTGCCACAGGCAACCAGACCCAATACCATGACCATTACAAGCAGCAGGGAAATCAGTTTTTTCATTTGTTTTTTCTCCTTATAAGCAATTTCTCTTACACTGGTGCTCGCAGCTTATAACGAGATTGTTTGTATTTCGTGATACCGACTGAGCGCAAAAGCACATCACGGCGGCGGCCCCGCACAGGATTTACACCTGTTTCCCACGAAACGCTGACATTATAGCACCGTAACTCTAAGAAATCAACTCGGAATAAACTACAAATCAAACACCTTGCAATCACCGAATGGTTGTGATAACCTAAAATAAATGGAGGGATGGTTATGACTGAAATGGACCTGATCAAACTGGCAGAGGAAGCGGGGTTCCTTGCGGCAGTATTGCCTGCAAAGGAAATCCCGGTGGATGGTTCTTTCCGCAAATTCTGTGAGGACAATCTCTGTGGCAAATATAATGCCAATTACTCTTGCCCTCCCGGCTGTGGCACAGTGGAGGAAGTCCACCAGCGGCTGTTTGCCCAGGAAAAGGCACTGGTAGTGGAGATGATCTGGGAGGTAAATGGGTTTGATGATAAGGAATTTATCTTCTCATCCAGAAATAAACTGAATCGAACCGTGCTGCAACTTATGGATCAGCTTCGTGAGGCAGGTATGGATGGTTTCTGCCTTGGCTATGGTGGATGTCCTCTGTGCAATCCCTGTAAGCAGACAGAGGGTAAGCCTTGTACATTCCCTGAAAAGAAGATCAGCTGTATGTCAGCTTATTGCGTCGATGTAGGAAAGCTGGCAAAGAAGTGCGATCTGCCCTTTGCCTGGTCCAATGACAAAATGCATCTGTTTGGCCTTATCGCCTTCCATAAAAAAGCATGATTTTAGCTTGTATACAAGAATACGAAATTGACTATTGCAATTTTAGAGAGTTTGGACTATAATAATTAAGCAATTTAATATATGTTCCCGTGGCCGGGTATAGCGCATGACGAGTACCTGGCTGAACAAGATAATGGGGTGTGAGTCCCCGCGCTGCCGGCGCTGTAAGTGTCGAGATGGCCTGCCGTTGACGAAAGTCAGTCATTGAGAGAAATCTTGAGAAGGCAGACAGGCTGTCGTATGAGACACAAGTCAGAAGACCTACGGGAATGGTGTTTTACTTCTTTGCACCCGTGCGATGGGCAAAGGGGTTTACTATGTCACGCAGAAAAACGGCTGCGGCAGTATTCATTACTGCCGCAGCTTTTTTATTTGGAGGTAGAAAATGCAACCTGAAAAGAATATGGTGCTGACCAAAGCGGAAAAACAGCTGATTGAGGTGATCCGCTCTTTGGACTATGGCGAAGTCCGGGTAATGATCAAGGACAACAAGCCCATCCGGGTGGAAGAGATCCGCAGAAGTATCCAGCTTCCCAACGAGAAGTAAATAGATAAGTAGTTTTAAGAACTGACGGAAGAACCGAAGTTCGAAAGGTGTAGGGACAGTGTACCCATATCTTTCGGGCTTTTTTGTTTTTTATGAGGTAGTATTATGCCGCATCCAGGAAGAAGCAACATATATGAGGCCACCATCAAGCGGATGGTAAACGAAGCCTTGGAAGCACAGGAGCAGGGATTTGCCCAAAACCGTGGCAACGACAGTGACGAACAGTTGCTGGGTTACCTTTGTTTTTGTGCCAGCCTTTTGGGTCACACCCCCTGGCCCCGGGAGATCGTAGGCGGCAGCTTGATCGAAGATCGATTTGGGACCTGGCAGACGGCAATCGCAAATGCAAAATTGCCGATGCCAACAACGCCGAATAAGCTCACCGGTTTTACCCGGTATGTAGAGGAAACTGAACGGCAAAAGATTGTTTATCGGGAAAAGAAAGCTGCCAAAAAGCAAAAAGCCCAGCAAAGGCTGAAAGCACAGAAAGAAAAGCAGAAAGCTTAAAGTTGTTATGATTTGGTTTGCGTAATCCCCCTTGCGCAGACCATGAATAAGCTGCCGAACCTCCATTCGGCAGTAGATTGCCCTGATGCCGCTCCATGGGAACGGAGCGGCATTGGGAAACGAGAATAACCGCAAATGCGGTGAAGATAGATCCGGCGCGGTTTCCCTATGGAAGAACCAACGGATTCACATCATGTCCCGGAAGCGTCGGGCATGAGCCGGTTGAACCATTTTTCCGCCCACCAGGGCGATTGCATATAGTAAATGTAAGGAGGTTTTTTCAATATGAAGAAACGAATTTTCGCACTTCTGCTGGCATTTATCATGTTGGTGGGAATGCTACCTGTCAATGCCTTTGCAGCCAGCCAAGGCCAGGTCCGGGTGATCGTGGAAAATACCACATATACTGCCGATGAAGGGGCCCCCTGGGATGGCACTCTGGTGGATACCAAAGTCGACTTGACGGACAATATGACCATGATGACCGCCATCTTGACGGCTTTGGACAATGCCGGCCAT
>JAFQUA010000074.1 GCA_017408725.1 Oscillospiraceae bacterium | reverse complement strand
TATCTCCATGTACAAGCACTGCTGGAAAAGCCTGAGCTATGCGGCATCCTGCGGTGTCTCGGACAAGGTTCTGTGGCAGATGCTGAAGGATGCACCTCACATCCAGAAGGTATATATCTGCTACGATAACGATGAACCCGGACAGCAGGCAGCCCAGCGGATATCCAAGAGTTTGACGGAAAAGAATATATGCAATGAGATCCTCGTTCCCGACCGAAAGGACTGGAATGAGGATCTCTTGTTTTGGCGAAAGGGGCAGCAGAAATGAATGGAATCCCCATGCTGATTCTCTCTGTGGGAGGCATCATTCTGATGCTGTTTTTCGTAACCTATGCCTCCCAGCGGCACAACCTAAACAGCATCAAGGACAAGACTGTAGGCAATGGTCAGCATGGTACCGCCCGGTGGGCAACCCAGCAGGAAATCATCCGAACCTACCACCATGTACCATTCACACCGGCACAGTGGCGGCAAACAGCCAAAGAAGGCAAACAGCCTACAGCCAACGGAAAGCCACTTCCCCAGGGCATTGTGCTGGGCTGCAAGGGCGGGAAGAACACTGTTGCCCTGGTGGATTCTGATGATATCCACGTGATGATGATTGGCGCATCCGGTGTGGGCAAAACGGCCTACTTCCTGTACCCCAATCTGGAGTATGCCTGCGCCTCTGGCATGAGTTTCCTTGCACTGGATACCAAGGGTGACCTCGCCCGGAACTATGGCGCCATTGCCAGAGATATCTATAGCTACAACATATCCGTGGTTGACCTCCGGGAACCTACCCGGTCGGACGGGAACAATCTGCTGACGCTGATCAACCGTTACATGGACATTGTTCGATCTGACCCCAAAAACCTGAATGCCAAAGCCAAGGCGGAAAAGTATGCCAAGATCCTCGCAAAGACCATTATCAACCCGGATGGAGATGGCACAGATCACGGACAGAATGCCTACTTCTACGACGCGGCAGAGGGTGTGCTGGCATCTGTGGTTTTGCTGCTTTCTGAGTTCCTTCCTCCGGAGGAAACGGACGGATATGAGCAACGGCATATTGCCTCAGTGTTCAAGTTGGTGCAGGAACTGATGGGGCAGGGTTCCCGGCGCGGGGGTAACCAGTTCCATGAGATCATGAGTCTGCTTCCGGCAGACCATAAGGCAAAGTGGCTGGCCGGGTCCGCACTGATGGCTTCCGACCAAAGTATGAACAGCGTCATGTCCACAGTTTTGTCCAAACTGAATGCCTTTCTAGACACGGAACTGGAGCAGGTCATCTGCTTTGATGGGAACATAGACGCAGAATTATTCGTGAAAGAAAAATCCGCTATCTTCCTGATCCTCCCCGAAGAAGATGCAACAAAGAATTTCGTTGCCAGCCTTATGATCCAGAACCTGGCCCGTGAGCTGTTTTCCGTTGCCAATGAGCACGGCGGCAAGCTTCCCAACCGGGCGGTGTTCTTCTGTGACGAGTTGGGTACCATGCCGCCCTTTGATATCCTGCCACTGTTCTCCGCAGGCCGCTCCCGGCGACTGACACTGGTACCCATCATCCAGAGCCTTGCCCAATTGGAAAAGAACTACGGGAAAGAGGGTAGTCAGATATTGACGGACAACTGCCAGGATACCATCTTCGGCGGCTTTGCGCCGAACAGTCAGACAGCGGAAGCCTTGTCCCGGAACCTGGGCAGCCGCACAGTCCTGTCTGGCACGGTGACGAAGGGGAAGAACGATGATTCCCAGTCCCTGCAGATGATGGAGCGGCCGCTCATGTCCCCGGATGAACTGAAATCTATGCCCAAGGGTAGCTTCGTGGTGATGAAAACCGGAACACACCCAATGCGCACCAAGCTGAAGCTGTTCTTTCAGTGGGGCATCCAGTTTGAGAAGCCGCTGGAGATGCCCGACCGGGGGAGCCGTCCGGTGTATTATGCGGAAAAGCAAAAGTTGGAGCGGGCTATTCTGCGTGCTTGTCCATTCCAATTTGCTTCAGCCCAGGTGCAAACCCAGGGTGAAGCTATAAATTCCATGCCCAAACAGACGAATATCAATATTGAATAAAAAGGGTGGGGCCATGCAGCCCCACCCATAACGGAGGAATATTGAATGCGAAACTTGACAGAGCTATACCGAATGGATCTGCCCCACCGGGCAATCTCTGTGTACATATACCTGGCCGACCGGGCAGGGAAGAAGAATACCTGCTGGCCCTCCATCCCTACGATCTCCAAAGACCTGAAGCTGTCCGAATCCACCACCCGGAGGGCACTTGCTGACCTGCGGAAAGCAGGGTTGATCCAGACAGAGCAGAGGTATCGGGAGAATGGCGGCAACAGCAGTTTGCTTTATAAACTGGGCGGATAAATAGTAAAATTGTCAATGCGAAGAGTCTGGCTATTTCCGAAATAATCGGTATAATGGTAGAAAACGCATTGTAAACGCTGATAATGAAATAAGGAGTTTCACAATGGCAAAGAAGAAAAAGAAACAGAATTCTGCAAAGCAGATCAAGAATAAAACAGTGCCCAATCCCCTGCGCCAGCAGGAGGAAGCGGTGCGCCGTGTGTATCACAGTTACATGAAGGATGTAGGCAAGCGCCGGGCAGAGAATCAGCGGTTTTATGGCGGCGTGGATTATGATTCCATCCGGGTAAAGCGGCGGATCTCCGCTACGGCAGCCACCATGGAGGAATTCAAGTCCAAATTCCGTGCAGTCTGCCCAAGTGTCCCGGAAGGGTTTGACTTTGAAACAGACTGGATAGAAGCAAATGCCACGCCCCGGCTGGCCTACGATATGGAGGAAGAATTCAAGGCAGGTCTGCTGGGTGCCACGATCTGGATGCTGGATGTGATCCGGGATCATGGAAGCATTCAGGAGATAGCAGAACTATTACCTGATCAGATAGATCCTGTCGAAGTGGGAATGCCGAATGTCTGGGACCCATGCCACAGCGAGGAAATGCTGCTTGGAATGCTGTCCGTCCTGCAAAACCGGAACACGGATTGCGTAGGAATCAGAAGTGCCGAAAAGAAAACCGGATCGCCAAAGAACCGGTACTACCTTGACGGCTATACCGTGGAGAATCTGCACCGGCAGGATGTACCGTCCCGGAGCACCTTTGAGAAAATACTCAGCTTCATTCCACAAGCAGATATCGATAGAGCAGTCAGAGCGTACATGGATAAATACTGGGATATTACCCAGCGGTACTATAAAAGCCGGATGATTTATGCCAGAGAGGAAACCAAGATCCACGCGGGGATCGAGCGGTATAATTCCGATGTGGATCGGGCGGCCCAAAGCCTGACACAGACATCCGATTCGATCCGCTCCCTGCTCCAAGTAGAAAAGCCGGTCATCCCATCTATGATGAATGGCCTGCCTCCAATGCTGCCCCAAGGACAGATGAATGCGGCGGTCACCACAGCTTCCCGGTATCAGGATCTGATACATACCGCAAGACGGCTGCAGGAAGAAAAAGAGGAACTGGACGAACAGTGGGATGAGATAGGAGATAAGATATCAGAGCTTTGGTGCGATAGCTCCAGCTTCCTGTTCAAACCCAGAGAATGGATCACGGAGCAGTATGGAGAAGCAATTGCGGATATTTGGGAGGGCATCGAAATAGAAGACCCCTATGCCATGTGCTTCGCGTTCCTGTACCTGATAGACCGGGGATTTGACTACCCCTACCTGTACTATCCCGGTGTGACCCTGTTCTCCATGACCATGGATACCCTCCCATGGTGCAGAACTTCGTATCATGGTGAAGCAGAGGGGGTGTGGGATCATTTTGCTCCCGATATCAATGACTTTGTACCGGGTGCTGTGCAGACAGAGCTACCCAAGCGGATAAAGGTCCCGGAACTGGAAAGCTGGAACCGAATGCAATACCTGGATCAATATGAAGATGAACTGGGCTACCAGGAAAAGGTCAGTCTGGCGCAGGTCATGTATGAGATGACTGGGTGCATCATGCCAAGAAATCTGAAGCGGTACTATCCGGCCCTGCCGGATTTGGATACCTATGGCATTACCGGCAAGAAGGCCCTCCATCCGCTGATCTACTGCATGAACCTCTTAGGAGAAGGTAAATACCGCAGCCGGAAGCTGCCCAGTATGGAATGGGAACCGGAGGAACAGCCGGAGGAAGAACAGAATGATGTGCAGACGGAATCACTGGAGGATCTGAAAGCTAGGATCGCGTTGCTGCAGTCTGAAAACAGCAGGCTGAAGCAGACGGTCTATGAAGCAGACCGGGAGCTGCGTGAGGTCAAAAAGAACCATGCCGCCCAAGAGCAGAAAGAGGCACTTGACCGGCAGGAACTGGCAGACCTCCGGGAACTGGTGTTCCACCTACAGGAAGATGTATATGAAGGAGAATCGTCTGCTGACAGTATCCTGTTTCCGTACCACAACTTCCAGAGGATCGTGGTGTTTGGTGGGCATGATTCTTGGGCAAGGGAGATCAAACCCCGGCTGCCGGATGTGCGGTTCATAGACAAGAGCATGGTTCCCAATGCAGAACTGATCCGCAGAGCAGACATTGTATGGATACAGTCCAACGCCATATCCCATGCCTATTACTATAAAATCCTGGACGAAACCCGGAAATACAGCATCCCGGTTCGATATTTTTCCTATGCCAGCGCGCTGAAATGCGCGGAGCAGCTTGCCCAGCAGGATATGCAGGAAGCACAGAAATAAAGACAGGAGAGACAAATCATGGAGATGCCCAGCTATGAACTGATCATTGCTGCCGTTGGCGGTGATAACGAGGCAATTGAGAAAATCATTCAGCATTACACCCCGATGATAGAGGAAATGAGCGGTGGGGATGAAGATATGCGGCAGGAGATCATACTGGCCTTGATCGATGCGATACACCACTATAATCTGGAAAATGAGGAAAAGAACATGGAATATCTCCGGAGAACTTTTCCTGATCAATATGAATAGATTAAGGAAAACACTTGTTTTGTGCCAATATGAAGTGGAATCTCCTACATGCCCAAATACTGACTCAAATATTCTGCCACTGCATTCATCCACTTTTCATACAGCAAATTATCATTTTGCAATCCATGTCCGGAATGGGGCAGTTCAAAATACTGGTGGTCAACTCCATGATCCTCCAACGCAGCTTTCAATCGCAGGGAGGCAAGGAACGGCTGTATTTTATCATGTGTTCCGTAGGCAACAACGGTCGCAGGTGATTCATCAGTTACCCAATCCGCAGCAGAAATTGGTTTGACCTTTTCCAAATAGGTTCCGTTTGCGACTTCTTCTGTTGTAATCGCTGTTCCTGACATAACAGAGAACAGTCCTGCACAGGCTTCATCACTCTGGTCAAGTCCAAAGATGCCCCAATCCTCCTGATAGAAGCTGGCAGGGCCGACAGCACCAAAAGTCAGCACAACCGGAACGGGAGCCTGCGCTGCATCACGATAGGCATAGATCATCGCAAGAGCGTGTCCGGCAGATCCGCCACCAATCGCCATTTTGTCGATGACATATCCCAGCCTTTCCGCTTCGGCAATCACGTAAGGGATGCTTTCTCTGATTTCCACTGACTGGCTGTAAACGCTGGCGGTGGGATTTTCTTCATTGAACAGCGTGTAGTTGATACCGGCAGCTACATATCCTTTGGAGCAGAGCCATTGGAGCATTTTGGTATCGTCCTTTTTGTCACCGGAAGTAAAACCGCCTGCGTGAAGATAGACAACAAGACCGTAGCTTTTCTTGCTGTTATCCGCAGGGAGATACAAGTCAAATTTGTTCGCTTCCTTTTCGCCATAAGAAAAATCGGTGTGCGTCGTTCCAACAGAATCAGTCCAGTCTACGGAATATTTATCATCCAATGGGCTGTATGTAATCTTCAAAATGACAGAAAGTGCAAACACCACAATAAAAATCATGACATAGAGAAATCCCCACAGCATTTTTCGTACTCCCTTCTTCATAGAAAATTTCCTCCAAACAGCGTGCCACCCAACAGCAAGTTCATAAAGGCTCGAACAGCAAGTCTGCCAAGCACAAAAGCAACAACTACTATTGCAGCAATGATAATCAATCGTTTCATCATCATAATCATTGTAAATTTCCTTTCATCTTTTTCTGTTTTTTACTTGGCGCAACATTTGTTACATCATATACTATACAGTAGAACCGAAAAAAGATAAAGTCACAGTTGATACCCGATTGTGACATCAAGGGGAATTCGCATGGGATACAGCAAAAGATAGAAAATCATGAAAGTGAGCCAATGGCAATTTCATTGGCTCACTTTGTATTTGTCAGAGGGGTTACTCATTAAAGAATATTACGTGTAGAAATAACATTGTCTTCAATTAGAAAATTTACTTCTTCGTGAGATAGATTCGTAGCTGCCGGACTTTTCCTCTGTCCGCAGTCCATCCTCAAAGGGCTGCACATTCTGTGTCAGACCCAACTCCTCGGGTTTCAATAATCTTACAGTACCCAGTTGTATTTCCTCCGTATCGTATTATTTGTGTTCCACCGCTGCAACATCGCAATAATGTAATTCTTTCTGTGCGCCAATGGAAAAAGTCCTTATCTTAGTCAAAAGGGGGATGGTTTGCAACTTTCCCTCGATGGGATATCTGCGCAGTACTTCTTGGATCAGATCAATATGGCTTTTGGGGAGGGAACAGCGGTCATGGGTGCAGTAGATCGTATCAAAATGCAGATCCTTCAGTGCTTCCATGCGACGGATGATCTCCTCCGGCGGTATTTTCGTGTGCATTCCGTGGAGCAAATGCCGGGCCACGGTATCGCCGCCCAACAATGTCCGGGTATTCCTGTCAATCAGCAGGATACTGCCGTCTGTATGTCCCGGCAGATGGATCACATCCAGAATGCGGTTGCCAAGGTCGATGATCTCACCATCTCGCAGGAAATGCAGGGGCGGACAATTCTTGACAGGCCTCTGGAAAACTGCCCCATGCCGCAGGAGCTTTTCGTCATCGGGATGTAGCCAGACCTCCGGGAATTGGGTGATGTGGTAAATGTGATCCACATGGGCATGACTTAGCACCAACTGCACCGGCACACCCGCCAGGTTTTCCGCATACTCCTTTAAGCTTTTGTTGTCCAGGGCAAGGTCCAAAAGGATCGCTTTTTCGCTGCCCACCACCAGATAGGAATTCCCTGTGGGTTTGCCGGGGACCAGGGATTTGGGGTCGTCTGTGGGACTTTGCCGGTCGTCGCAGAGAATATACAACCCCGGTTTTACTTCGCAGTGGAAAATATGATCCATGTCCTCATCCTCCAAATTCACTGAATACCAGCTCCTCGATCTTTGCGCTGATGTAGGAACCGGAGCCCCCCAGATCGGTGCGATTGGTCATCCAAACACAGGAAAGATCATCCTTGGGGCTGATGAAAAAGTGGGTACCGAAAGCGCCGCTCCAACCGTAAGTACCGGCGGTCACGGGGAGATTGCCCTTGGCAGGATCCTGCCGGATCTTAACACCCAATCCCCACACCTGGCCGGGATCCGGCTCCATATGCTTTTCCGGCGCTTCCGTATGCATTAGCTCCACCGTTTCCGGCTTCAGAATGGTCACGCCGTCCAGTGTGCCGCCGTTTGCAAGCATCTGCGCAAACCGGTCGTAATCTGCCAGCGTGGAGAACAAGCCACCGCAGCCGGCAATGTACCCTGCCTCGCAGGCAAGAATCCCGTACATATCATCCTTGGTGCCGGTCACATCCACAAGACGATTTTTCTTTCGCTTATAGCATTTTACGATGTGTTGCTTTTGGGTGTCATTGGGCCAGAAGAAGGAGTCTGCCATGCCCAGAGGGTCAAAAATCTCCTTGCGGAAATATGCGTCTGCGTCCATGCCCGAGGCCACCTCTAAGATCCTGGTAAGCATATCAAAGCCCGCAAGCGGGGAGTATCCTGTTCCTGTACCCGGCTGGAAATCCAGAACATACTGGCTGAGAACATCCGCTTGCTGTGCAAGACTTTTCTTGATCGATTTGTCCTTTCGCATGGCAAGCAAACCCACGATACCCTGTGCAAGACCGGAGGAGTGACTGAGAAGATCCCGAATGGTGATATCCCGGGTGGCTGGCTCTGTTTTTACGTTGCCCATGCGGAAAAACAGCATCTTGGGCAGCAGAGACAGCGGATTCATGCCGGGTCTGAATTCGTAACGCTTGTCGATACTGACCTGCATATTCTGGAACAGGGGCAGAAATTTGGTAATGGGATCATCCAAAGACAGCAGTCCCTTTTCCATCAGCTTCAAAATACCAACGGCGGTGACCGGCTTGGTCATGGACATCATACGAAAGACGGAAGCATCTGTGATCGGGGTTTGGTCGGCAATGTCTGTCCAGCCCCATTTGTTATGATAAACTACTTTTCCGCCCTTACGGACCATCAAGGCAGCGCCAGAAAGCTCTGCGTTTTTCACATAGGACTGAATCGTTGAATCGATGATGTTACTCATGGCATTAACCTCACAATATCTTTTAGACGCAAGATTTTTGGCATCTCTTTCATACCCCGACGAATCCATTCATCCACCATTCCGTAAATCGCACCAGCCAATGCAGCACGCAGATAAGCATCTGTTTCGTCATCTGTGGCATCATCCAGACAGCAGCCGAAAATATGGTCTCGAATCAAATGGGAGGCATTGTTTTCGTAGAGTAGCTTGATCAGCTGCTCATTTTTTCTGTATTCTTCCAAAAGTTCCGGCCAGAATGTGGCGTAAAATTCATCTTCCGGTTTTTGAGAAAATTCCACCCACCATTCGTCGGTGGCTTTTCTTAAGTACAGTACCAGAATCTGCTCCATGGAGTCGAAATTGCGGTAGAAGGATACCCGTCCGACCCCTGCACGGGTACATAATTCCGATACATTGATTTGTGCCAAGGGTTTGGTTTCCATAAGCTGCAGCAATGCCTGGGTCAAACTTTCCATTACCAAATCATGGGCTTCATTTTTTCTCGCCAATACTGATACACTCCTTTGCGTTGTGTTTCAGTTCGGCGCAAATTTTGCAAAAGCACTTGCATTTTGATGTCGATACTGATACACTTGTTTCAGTTACATATTACACATATAAGCAATGTTTGTCAACAAGGAATTTGTGGATTTTGCAAATGGGGTGATGTGTTGTTCAAAATACAATCAACATTAAAGGAGATTTACGATGCGGTGCATATTCTGCCAATTCAAAGCTGTCTGATTTCTGGCGGAAACTTCTTTGAAGAGAATGGCGCACTTTCTCTGACCGAGCTTCAGAAAAAGAATCCCACATGGTTTGCTGACGACATCCTCTACGGATTGGAGCGGCTGAAAAGCAGCTATGAGGTCCATAACGTCTATCCCCAGGACGATGCCCGGCTGTCTGCTGTAAAGCTGACATGGCTACCGGCGAAGGAGAAAAAGCACAGTACCTATGTACTCTTAATGGCAGGCGGTGCCTATGGCGCTGTTTGCACCATGGTGGAAGCCCTGCCGGTTGCCGCAAAACTGAATGAATTGGGGTATGACTGCTTCTGTCTGAATTACCGCACAGCTGTGCAGGAAAGCTTTGTAAAGGGTCTGTTCCCGGAACCGATGGATGATCTGGCGGCCGCGGTTCGGTACATATACAAACACAAGGATCATTTCGGGATCGATCCTCAGGATTATGCGGTTTCCGGCTTTTCCGCCGGTGGTCATCTGGCTTCCACTTGGGGTACAGCCCATTTGGGCGCCAGAAAGTATGATCTTCCTCAACCCAAGTGCTTGATTCTGGGGTATCCGCTGATCTCCATGAGCCATGTGCCGGAAAGCCCCGTGAAACAGTATCTATGCACCGGAATGTTCGGCGCTGGATATACCCAGGTAGATATTGAAAAGTACGATGCCAGCCGACATATCGACCGGGATTATCCTCCATGCTTCCTGGTTCGTGCTCAGGATGATCCCACTGTTCCCATGGCAGAGGGCGATGGAATGGTATCTATCCTGAAAGAAAAATGCTGCCTGGACCAGGCAAAAACCGGCGGCCACGGGTTCGGATTGGGTACGGCAACGCCTTTGCATGGCTGGGTGGAACGGGCGGCTAAGTGGATGGAGGAATTGTGATGCTGGAAAAAGACAATGTGAGATTTTTCGATACTGCTTCTTTAACAGAAACACCCGGCATCCGTCAGCGGTGCAATGGGCAATACTTACTGGATGCCCTGAAAGCCCGGTTTCCCAATGAGGAATTTACGGTCAACCGGGCAGAAATCAATGATACCGGGAAATACAAAAGCAACATAAATTTCCTTGTGAAGCTGCTGTGGGCGAAAACAGATCTGGAAGGATTGCCGCCCTTTTGCCATATCGAGATCAACCACAAGACCGGCTCTGCCGAGGAAAACATTATCGTTTGGAGCCCACTTGCATGGAATGACCGCTTTGCCGGAACGGCAGGGGGCGGCAGCAGCACCGGAAGCTACGGCCATATTACGGAGCCGAACAATGTCAGCCGGGGTTGGACTATTCCCTATGCGCTGATCAATGGCTTTACAGCCGCCATTACTGATGCGGGAAATGAAGCGCACGGGAACACATGGGGTCAGGATCAGAAAACCGGGGAAATTTACTGGGACCGGATCGAAAACTGGCGCGCCCGCAGCACCCACAATATGACGGTATTCGGCAAGGCTGTGGCGGAAATTCTCCATGACCGCCCGGTGAAGTACGCCTATATGAACGGCGGCAGCGGCGGCGGACGCCAATCCATGGTGGAAGCTCAGGAATATCCGGAGGATTACGACGGCATTTGGGCCTGCTGTCCGGCAATCAACTGGGCGAAGTTTTTGATCGTGGGTTTTTGGCCCCAGGCGGTGATGCGCTCCTACGGTTATCCGCTGCACCGAAAGAAGCTGGTGTACTTTGCGGATGCCCTGCAAAATTCCGTTGGCGGCGCAGAAAGCTATTATCGCTTGGAAACCCACCCTGTCCACTTTGATCCCTTTACCTTGGTTGGTCACAAAACCAAAGTAGGGACGATCACAAAAACCGATGCGGAAATCATGCAAAAGATTTGGGAGGGGCCCCGACGCAAGGACGGAACAGCCTACTATCCCGGTTTTCAGCCGGGGCAGAAAAACTGGAATAAGGTCATTCCCATTGGCTGGTTCTATTATCCTTTGTTTTCACGGTGGCCGAAGCCCTTTCCTTTGGCGGATATTTGGGCCCGCTGGGTCACGGAGGATCCCAAGCAGTGCTTTGACTGCATCACTCCGGAAGATCTGGAGAAGCTTTTTGCCGCCAGTGTAGAGAAATTCGGAAACTGCAATGCGGACGATCCTGACCTTCGGCCCTTTGCGAGCCGGGGTGGTAAGCTGATCATCGATCACGGCTGGGACGATCCCCTGATCCCCACACGGGGCACCATCGATTATTACAAAAAAGTGGTGCAGATCCACGGAGGACAGGAAACGGTGGATGCTTTCTGCCGGGTGTACATCACCCCCGGCGATAACCACGGCAACTGCCGGGGCAATGGCCCGGGCATTACCCAAACCGACGGGATCAAGGCATTGATGGATTGGGTGGAAAAGGGCATTGCGCCGGAGGAGATCCGGGTGGTGCAAGTACATCCCAAAACAGGGGAAACCATCTGTGAACGGACACAGAAACCATATAAAATTACGGAGGGTTAAGGACTATGGCAAGAAAAGCAAAGCTTCAGCCTGAGGGCTGGCGTACCACGAGAAAAGAACGGATCAATTATTACATAGGTGACTTGGGCCGTACGCTGGAAGCCTATATCGTCACCGCAATGATGACCCTGTTTTTGCTCTTCCAGGGCATCGACCTTTTGAAGGTCTCCGGCGCCATTTTGGTGGTGAAGATCATTGATGCCTTCGATGATGTGATTTTTGGCTTCTTTATCGATAAGCTGGATATTAAAAACAGTAAGCTGCTGAGCAAGCTGGCAGGCGAGGGCAAGTACCTTCCATGGTACCGGGCTACCTTCTTCCTGTTCCCGATCTTTACGGTGATCTTCTTCCTGATGCCTCAGGATGCGCCGGAAGCGGTGAAGCTGATCTGGTTCACGGTTACTTATCTTCTTTATGACCTGACCTATACGCTGGTGGAAGTACCCATGAACTCCATGATCGTATCCCTGACCGATAATACCAATGAGCGCGACACGATCCTGAAGAACAAAGGCATTATTTCCGGTATCTTTACCATGCTGGCAGGCGTGCTTTGGACGGTATTGATCAGCGAACATGTGGGCTTGTCCATCCAGCTGGTGGCTCTCGTTTCCTCCGTGCTGTTCTTCTTTATGATGCTGCCTCTGGCAACAAAGGTAAAGGAACACAACGCGGAGCTGAAAAACGCGGAAAATCAGCAGGAGACTGAGCGCTATACCTTCAAGGATATGCTGGAGTGCGTGAAAACCAACAAGTACGTATTCATTATTTTGCTGAGTGTGCTGCTGTATGCCGGTCTGCAGACAGGCGGCAGTCTGGGCACTTATGCGTCCTTCTATCTGTATGGTGACTCTCTGATCCTGATAGTCCCCATCGCCATTGCGTTCATTCCCCAGACCATTGCCCAGATGAATACCGACCGGCTGTGCCGGAAGTTTGGCAAGAAAAATGTGTTTATGTTCTGCGGCATACTGGGAGCGACCCTTTACGGCATGATCTATTTTGTCGGTTACAATCATTTTACTTTGATTGCAGCCCTGCTGGTGCTGCAGGCGATGCCTGGCAATATAGCGGTGATCGCAAAGACCTTCTTTACCCCGGATACCATCGAGTATACCCGTTATAAAACCGGTAAGGACTGCTCCGGCATTTTCTTCTCGCTGAATGCCTTTGTCAACAAGCTGACCAGTAGTGTATCTGCATCTCTGGGTCTGTTCCTTCTGGGCCTTTCCGAGTGGGTAGCCGTGGAGGCAGAGAGTTTTGAAGAACTAGCGGCACTGAATGTCCCGCAGACGCAAAACGCGCTGGACTCTCTTTGGATCATTTACATGCTGATTCCGGCCATCGGTACGCTCCTCAGCATTGTGGTCATGGCCTTCTACAGTTTGAAGGAATCCGATGTAAAACTGATGGCAAAGTGCAACTCCGGTGAGATCACCAGAGAAGCGTGCGAGGCGCAGCTGTCCCGCAAGTATTGATTCCTTTGCGCCCGGGGAGTATTTCCCGGGCGCATTTGGTCTATGGAGGTTCATATGGAACTGTATGCAATCAGAATCAATGGTCTAAATAACCCAATTGGCTACTGTACCGATACTGTCCTTTGCTCATGGAAGGTGCGTCATGCCAAGGGCAAAAAGCAGCTTTGCGCGAAAATCGAAGTATCCCTGTCTTCGGATTTTGAGGATGTGATTTACTGCATGGAGGGAGATCTGTCCTCCCTTGGCACAAAACTGGAGCTGGAGCTGTTTCCCTGTACCCGGTATTGGTACCGGGTCACGGTTATTTCTGACATCGGTGAAACAGCGGTCAGCGACGGCTGTTTCTTTGAAACCGGAAAGCTTTCCGAATCCTGGTCTGCCCAGTGGATCGGCTGTCAGCAGCAAGAAAGCTTTCACCCGGAATATCGCAAACAATTCGCCCTATCCAAAGAGGTGGCGCAGGCACGGCTGTATATCTGTGGTCTTGGCTTGTTTGAAGCCTATTTTGGCACACAGAAGGTGGGCGATGATCTGCTCGCACCCTTTATCAACGACTATCAGGAACATTTTCAGTATTGCACTTACGATGTGACCGATTTGCTGGCGACAGAAAATGAACTGACGGTACTGCTTGGCAAGGGCTGGTATCAGGGAAAATTCGGTCTTTCCTGCAAGGCCCATCCGGAGCGCCCCTTTGCCCTTCTGGCGGAGCTTCATATCCGTTATGCCGACGGCACGACCCAGAACATCTGTACCGATGAAAGCTGGCAGGTAAGAAACAGCTTTGTGACCTTCTCCGATATTTATGACGGCGAAGTGCAGGACTATACGGCCCCCCAAAATGCGTGGCAGGCAGCCCAGATCTTTGATGCACCGGGAAAGGTAACGGAGCGCTATTCTCCCTGCGTCCGGGTCATGGAGCGGCTTGCCGTCCGGGAGATCAACCGTACCCCGGCGGGAGAAACGGTATTGGACTTTGGGCAAAACTTTGCCGGCTTTGTGGAATGTACGCAGGCAATTCCGGCAGGGCAGACAATGAAACTGGAATTTGCAGAGATCCTGCAAAAGGGCAATTTCTATCACGACAATTACCGCACCGCAAAATCGGAGTTTACCTATATTTCCGATGGGAGCCAGCG
Source organism: Oscillospiraceae bacterium (assembly GCA_017408725.1). The sequence goes on along the minus strand of JAFQUA010000074.1, from coordinate 10,368 downwards.
CGTGATCCGTCCCCATTTCACCTTCTTCGGTTTCCGGTATGTCAAGGTCAGCGGTTTGAATGCTGTGGATCCTGACTGCTTTACCGGCTGTGCGGTCTACTCGGAAATGGAACGGATCGGATATCTTACCACCGGGAATGAAAAAATCAACAGGCTTCATGAGAACACCCTCTGGGGACTCAAATCCAATTTCATGGATATGCCCACAGACTGCCCCCAGCGGGATGAGCGGCTGGGCTGGTGTGGTGATGCTATGGTATTCTGTCCCACCGCTTCCTGGTTGATGGACACCCGGGCGTTCTATGATAAGTTCTGCCGTGATCTGCGCTATGACCAGTGTCGGAATGGCGGCAAGGCAGCCATTTATCTTCCTAACGAATTTCCCGGTCTGACTGCCGCAGTATGGAGCGATATTGCCACATTCCTGCCCCAAACGCTGTACACCCATTTCGGAAGCAGGGACACCCTTGCCCGACATTATCCTCTTATGCGGGATTGGGTAGACTGTGTCCGCCGTCAGGATCAGGCAAGGGGCGAGAAATATCTTTGGGATTTTGGCTTCCAGTTTGGCGACTGGCTTGCCTTGGACGGCGCAACAGAGCAGAGCACCTTCGGCAGAACGGACAATCACTTCGTTTCTTCCGTGTACTATTTTGCTTCTGCGTCCTATGTTGCGCAGGCGGCAAAGGAATTGAATATGCCAGAAGCGGCCACATATGAAGCACTAGCAGAAAATATCCGTAATGCGATTTTGAATGAATACTTCACCCCTACCGGACGCCTGTCTATCGATACACAGACGGGGTATCTGCTTGCCCTGCGATTTGGCCTGTATCGGGACAAGGAAAAAATCGTGAATGGCTTCAAAAACCGTTATCAAAAGGATTGCCGTCGGCTCAAAGGTGGATTTGTGGGCGCCACCATGATGAACACCGTACTGGCGGACAACGGCATGGCGGATATCGCCTACGATCTTCTGTGTTACGAAGGCTTCCCCGGTTGGCTGTACGCGGTGAATCTGGGTGCTACCACTATTTGGGAGAGGTGGAATTCCGTACTGTCCGATGGTTCCATCAGCGGTACCGGAATGAACAGCTTAAATCATTATTCCTACGGCTCCGTGATGGAGTTCCTTTATCGCCACGGCGCGGGTATCCAATCCCTCATGCCCGGCTTTACCAAGGTGCGCATCGCACCCAAGCCGGACGCACGACTTGGAAAGCTTGCCTGTACTTACGATTCCGCTTCCGGCAGAATCGTGTCCAACTGGGAGATCCTGGAGAACAGAACAATCCGATTCCATTTTGAGATTCCCTTTGGCTGTGAGGCGGAGATATGGCTGCCGGAGCAGGAAGTATTCGTAGTCAGAGCAGGAAGCTATGACTATACTATCCAAACAGAAAAGGACTACCGATGCCTGTATCATGCCGAAACCCCGGTGCGGACCTTACTGGAAGATGACCGGGCGGTGGCGATTCTGGACCGATACCTTCCCGGAACCGTGCAGAGCATCGATAGATCCGATGCGGAAGCCATGTCCAAATCCCTGAACCAAATGCGCTACAGAGCGGCGTTGTTCCGCGCCCCGACGGAGGCTCACGACAGGGTAATCGAAATGATTTCCCTGATGAAAAAAGAAAGGGGAGAAAAATGAATCTAACCCGATTAAGAGTCAATCACCGGGTCGCACCTCTGGGAATCGACGGTGTGCCGGAATTTTCCTGGCAGATGGAAAGTGACATTCCGAACACGATGCAAACAGCTTATCGGATTGTAGTCCGGGCTGCAGAAAAAGAAGTCTGGGACAGCGGCAGAGTGGAGAGCTGGAAGCAGACCTTTGTTTTATACGAGGGCGCTCCTTTGGAAAGCTGCACCCGGTACACTTGGTGCGTGAGCGCATGGGACAACCACGGAAACAGCGCGACGACGGAAGCTTCTTTTGAAACCGCTTTTCTTGACAGTGGAAAGTGGCAGGCTCAATGGATCGAGAGTAGTATCCTGCGCCCCGAAAACCCGGAATACCGTCCCGGCAATCAACCTCCGGCTGTGCGGTTTGCCAAGGAATTTTGCGTACAGCGGAAAATTAAATCTGCCCGGCTGTATGCTACAGCTTTCGGTGTTTACCGCCCGGAGTTGAACGGACAGCGCATCGATGACCGGGAATTTGCCCCGGAATATACCGCATACGAAAAGCTCCATTACTATCAGACCTATGATGTGACCGCCCTTTTGCAGTCTGGAGAGAATCTGCTGACTATTTCTGTGGCAGATGGGTGGTATTTGTGCCCTATGTGCCGCAGTGCATATGGCGATCACCATGATTATCCGGCGGTGCTGTTCCAGCTGGAAATCACCTATGCCGACGGAAGCCGGGAGACCATATGCTCCGACGGAACGGAGAACTGCCAAACCGGACCGATTCTATATTCGGATATTTATTGGGGCAGCAAGGTGGATATGACCGTTCCCTTTTCTGCACCCCAAAAGGTGAGCCTGCGCGACTATGGCTATGGGCAGCTTGCTGCACAGCCTATGGACCCGGTCCGCCCGGTGAAGCTGCTTGGCGCAGAGAAGATTTATATTTCCCCCAAAGGCGAAACCATTGTGGATTTTGGGCAGATCCTTTGCGGCAGGACCCGGATCTCCATGGATATCCCTTACGGGCAGGAAGTGATCCTATCCTACTTTGAGCAGCCGGACAGTTCGGGAAATTATCTGAATACCATGTTCGCAACCCAGCAGGACCGCTATGTTTCTGACGGAAAAGTGCGCGTCTTTGAATCGCCCTTTGTGTTCTATGGTTTCCGTTATCTAAAGGTCGAAGGTATCCAAAATCCCAAAGCGGAGGATTTTACCGCTGTGCTTTTGACATCGGAAAAAGAAAACAACGGTTATTTCCAATGTGACGATCCCCGGCTGAACCGCTTGTATCAGAATATCCGCTGGTCGCAGGCAGGAAATATGCTGTCTGTTCCCACGGACTGCCCATCCCGGGAAAAGGCTGGATATACCGGAGACCTTCAAATCTATGCTTCCGCCGCTATAGGCAACGAGGAGATGACACCGTTTTTAAGCAGCTATTTGCGCAATCTCTCTGCGGAGCAGCGGGAGAATGGGGTAGTGCCCATTGTGGTGCCCCACAGCCGCAATTATGACACCTTGATCCGCAATCATTCCAAGGCCTTTGGGGAAGAAAAGCTCACCGGTGTGGCAGGCTGGGGCGATGCGGCGGTGATCGTGCCTTGGGAAATGTACCGTATGACAGGCAACGCCCTTGTTTTGCAGCAGCAGTTTGACTCCATGAAAGCATGGTGTGATTACATCCTGCGTACCGCAAGGGATGAGCGGGGCGGATACCCGGAAGAATATGACCGCTGGCTCTGGAACACAGGCTTCCACTTTGGCGAATGGCACATCCCCAGCGAGGAATACAAGCCGGATCACTCCCATTGCAAAAATACCGCCCGGTATACCGCTCCCTTGTTTGGCTATCGCAGCATATCTCTGTTTGCAAAAGTCTGCGAAGTGCTGAACAAGAAAGAAGCCGCCTGCTACAAGCAAGCGGCAGAGCGTATGAAGCAGGCAATAGGAAAGACGCTGATGGCAGACGGAAGAATGCCCGTGGATTTCATGGGTGCCTATGTGCTGGCACTGGCCTTTGATGCCGTTCCGGAGCATTACAGGCAAGCATTTGCAGAACGACTTGCTCAAATGGTGGAAGAAAAGGGCTGCAAGCTGGACACCGGCTTTTTGGCGACACCATACCTGCTGGATGTTCTGGTGCAGATCGGCAGGGAAGATCTGGCAGAGGCTGTGTTCTGGCAGAGTGATGAACCTTCCTGGCTTTATCAGGTGGACATGGGTGCAACGGCCATGTGGGAGAGCTGGTTTAATCTGCGTCCCGGAAAGGACCCCGGGATCACAAGCTTTAACCACTATGCCTTCGGCTGCGTGGATCGCTTTATCCTATCCCATATCTGCGGCATTACAGCGGAGGAACCGGGCTTCCGAAAGATACGAATTGAACCCCATCCAGGTAGGTTACGATACTTAAAACGCAGCCTCCGCTGCCCTTATGGGGAAATTATCATGGAGATCCGGGAGGGTGAGCTTTCGGTTACCATTCCCTGCAATACCACCGCAACCGTGGCGTGGGGAGATGCTGTGCATCAAATTGGCAGCGGAAAATATGCGTTTTTATTATAAAGTGCCAACGGTTGGACTGGCCTGCTATTTAGGGTCATGTGAAGCTGTGGAATATTTCTGCCTGTATTCCACAGGAGTCATACCGTATTTCTGGCGGAATGTTCTCGTGAATTGAGAGGGATTTTGGTATCCCACCTGTTGACAGATCTCATACACCGGAATATCTGAATTTGTAAGCAGATGATGGACAATGCCCATTTTATATTCCTTCAATAAAGATGAAAAGGTTTGGCCTGTCAGCTCCCGAATTCGAGCACTGAGGTAGCTGGGGTTGTAGTGGAAATGACTTGCAGTTTGTTCAAGCGTGGTGGTTTTGTGATTTCGGTAAGCATATTGCATAACCTCCACAATCTGCTTCTGACGCACATTATCAGATACCAGATATTCTGCCGTGTTCTCATAATTTTGCATAAGGTAAGCCAGTAGAACCTGAAAGGAAGCTTCGATAATAATATTGCTGTATTCTTTGCTTGCCTCCTGTTGCCACAGAATGTTCAGCAACATCCGCAAAAATTGATCATCATTTCCCGCATGAAGTGTGACGGCACACTGAAACCATGGCTGCTTTAATGAACGATCCAGATAAGCGGATAGTAGTGTGTTGTTTCGGAGTATGTCAAAAAACAGTCGTTCAAATGTGTCAGCAGTTGCCTTGGCAGTTAGGCAAACACTTTCTCCGCTTGCCTCCAGATAGTGGGTAATGCCGGGAGGAATGATTGTAAAATCCCCCGGTACATGGACAAAGGAATTATTGCCGACCACATGAGTACAGGTTCCGGTAAGAACAAATACCAATTCGAAGAAATCGTGATTATGCGGTGCAATCTTGATATAGCGCATAAGCTGCTGAACGGTAATCGTCTGAGGCTGGGTAACGTAGTATTTAGGAAGGAATTCACCAAGCAATTCTTCCGGACTCAGACTCAGAAACTTATCGACGGTTTGCCGTGAATAATCCTTTGCAAACTGTGTCAGCAGGGAAGACCGGGAATTGTGGTCCATATTATGTAAAAACTGTGGGATATCAATTTGACAGCCGTGCTGTTTGTAAAAGAGCTGTCCGGCGTGTTCATATATTTTAAGTGCTTTTAATTCTTTTAAGTATTGAGCTTCATCCACAAATATCACCATCCTAATTTGTATTATATCACAACAAAGCCAAAAATCAACACATATATATAGCGATGTCTTGATTATTTCTTTTGTTCAGCACTTGCTATATACTTTACTTGTAAGCAAATGTCTATCCCAAGTTAATGACACGCGCTGAAAAAAATATATGGAGGGAAATTATGAAAAAGCTGAGTAAATCTTTGATTAGTCTGCTGCTGGTCGCAGCAATGGTCGTATGCTTCGCTGGCTGCGGCCAGGAACCGGCATCCACCGAACCGGAAGAGGTTCTTGTCAGTATGATCGATATCGGCAGTGGCCTGAACTTGAAGGTCGGTGAAACTGCTACCTTGACTGCTACTGTCAATTTGAAAGCTACCAACAAGAATGTAACATGGGCATCCTCTGATGAGGCTGTCGCAACTGTAGATGCCAGCGGCGTGGTAACTGCTGTTGCTGCAGGCGAAGCAACCATTACCGCGACCGCGGCCGATGGCTCCGGCGTGACTGCGTCCTGCACAGTCACCGTTTCTCAGGTCAGCGAAGCGATCCTGTCTGTTGGACAGGCCGGCGAACTTCCTGCAGAACCTGCTGAAGGCATCACCGGTGATATTACCTTGAATTCCGACGGCACCTGTGCTGTCAATGCCTTCTACGCAAATCTGAATGCGCAGCTTGCTTTTGAAACTACCTATGAGATCATTGACGGCATTCTGACCTTTGCTGCAGATCCTGTGGATGCAACGGTTATGGGCGTGTCCGGCCAGATCGGTACTGCTGCTGAGGTGGCGGGCGATACCGTTGTTATCACCTGTACCGAGGTTAATCAGGGTGTTATCGCTGCACAGTTCATTATGACTGCTGATCAGGCATCTCAGCTGGGCATTACGGTTGGCAGCAAGGTCAATGTGGAAAGCATCTCCGTTCCTGAAAGCAAGACGCTCGCTTCCGGTGCGATGTTCAACATGGCAGAGCTGGTCACTTTTAATCCTGAGAACCCCACTGTCTCTGATATCACCATTACTGTGGACGATGCAGCTTCTCAGGTTGTTTATGTGGACACTACCAACATCTATCCCCTGAAGGCCGGTACTGTTACCATCACCGTTACTTCTGTAGACAATCCCGAGGCAACTGCTTCCATGGTCCTGACCGTTGAAGCCGTGGAACGGCCTGCATTCCTTGCAACCAAATATTTTGAAACCGAAAGAACCTTTGGATGGGCACTGAACAGCTATGTATTCAAGACTGATGGCACTGTAGACATTTTGGACAAGACCGGCGTTCTGCAGGTTCTGGGTTACTATACCTTGTCCGAGGATGGTACACAGCTTACTATGTATGCCCTGAATGAGATTGCTGCAAATCCCGAATTTGTGGGTTATACTTACAACCTGACCAAGCAGGAAGGCAGCGAGCTGCTGCAGTACGATATTGGTGAGCCTCTTGGTGCACCCGGTATGTATTTTGCTCTGGAGCAGACTCAGTGATGATCGCATATGAGAGTCATCCGGAAACGGGTGACTCTTTGAAAAACTAAAATTGCTGTGAGAGGAGAATGGTTGCAGTGAAGAAAATACTGTCCTTTCTTTTGTGTGTTTCCATGATCGCAACTCTGGCGGTGGGGATCTCCGGCTGCGGTAAGCAGGAGGAATCTTCCGGTGGAAGGCACGTTGTCATGACCTATTTTTATGGCGAGAATCTCCCCAAGGACATTGATCTGGTGGAAGCGGCGGTCAATGATTACCTTAAGGAATTGGGATCGGATCTGACTATGGAGTTTTATCCGATTTCCGTCTACAGTCAGAATTATTCCACCATTCTGATGACAGATCCCATTGATCTGATGTGCGTAGCCTTTGGAAGCAGCCCTATCTATTATGCACAGATGGAAATGATCCAGACCATCACCGATGAAGAAATTCAGAAATTCTGTCCCAACATTTTGGAAATGAACGATGAATTCGACATGATGGTACGAAACTCTCAGGGCGAGATCGTTGGCATCTCTACCCGTGAGCTCGGTTTTTATAACGGCGGTGCGTATGTGATCCGCAAGAGCGACCTGAATGCCATTGGACTTGCGGATCAGTATCCTGACGGAACGCCTGTGACGCTGAGCGATTTGGAAATGATCTTCGCTAAGCTGAAGGAAGCATTCCCGGAATCTTATCCGATTGTCAGCAAGATGGACGAATCCTCTCATGCAGTATCTGTTGACCCTCTGGGTAACAATAAGTTTGCCTCCGGCGTGCTGGATTTTTCCACAAACGGAACGGAAAGCACGCAGATCGTCAATTATTATGAGTCCGAGGCATATGTAAATTTCTGCAAGTTTATGGCAAATTGCTATGCCAACGGCTGGATCGATCCGGAGGCCGAAACCAGTACCGTCACCAAGAACGCGGCATTTATCAATGGCGTTGCCCGGGGTGTGTTGCTGGAGGGCCTGCCTTCTCTGCGTGACGATTTTGCTACGCAGGTTGGCGAGGAATGTGTCCGCCTGCAAATCCTGACACCTACTTGTGTACCGCAGCGGGCAGAGGCGATCACCTGGGCGGTTGCCGGTCCCAGTGAAAACAAGCAGGCAGCTTTGGAATTCTTGGATCTGTTCTGGTCCGATGTAAAGTTGATGAATTTGATCCAGTGGGGTATCGAAGGAACACACTTTGAGATTGTTGACGCAGAAAACGGCATTATTCGCTATGCCGACGGCCTGACTGCCGAGACTTCCGGCTTCCGCATGGGCGGTGGCTTCTATGGGGATAAGCGTTATATTTATGTGTATGAATCCACTGTCGATACTTATGAAGAGCAGGTTGCTGCTAAGCAGGAGGAGCGTGCGGCTATGGAAGCTGCATCACAGAATCCATCTCCTGCAGGCAATTTTATCTATGACAGCTCGGCCCATGATGTGACCATCAAAAATATTGAAGCTGTTATTGACCGCTATGCCAATATCATGGCCTTGGGCGGCTATACCGACGAAGTTTATGCAGAGTTTATTGCCGCGCTGAAGGCGGCAGATATTGATACGGTGATCGCAGATAAGCAGGCTCAGCTGGATGCGTATCTGGCAGAGATCAATGGATGACCCACATCTAAGGGCCGTTGCGATTTGCGCAGCGGCCCTTTATGTATCGGAGGCAACAAGAAATGCAAAGAAAAGCAAAAACATTAAGTCAGAACGGAATGTGGAAACGCTCGGTGATCACCTATTTGATGATCCTGCCGGGACTTATCTACTTTATCATAAATAATATTTTGCCTATGTATGGCATTACGCTCGCATTTCGCAATGTGAGCTATAAGCTTGGGCCGCTTAACAGTCCCCTTTATCCGTTAGAGGATCTGTTTGTAAATTTTGAAATGATTTTCAAGCAGGATATTATCGGTATTCTTCTGAGAAATACACTGCTTTACAATGTAGTGTTCATTGTTCTGGACATTGTGATCCCGGTGGCGGTTGCAATTTTGTTCAATGCCATTGAAAGTGAAAGATCAAAGAAAATTTTTCAGACGGCGATCTTACTGCCCAATATCATTTCGTGGGTCATTGTCGGATACATCGGCTACGCTTTTTTAAGTGAGAAAAGTGGCGTCATCAGCCATCTTTTGGGCGTTACTGATTTTTACCACAATCCCATATACTGGCCTTTTATCTTAACGGTTTTTCATCTGTGGAAATGTCTTGGAATGGGTATGGTGATTTATGTTTCTGCCCTTGTAGGTATTGATGCTTCTATGTATGAAGCCGCGAAGTTGGACGGTGCCACATGGTGGCAAAGAACCGTCCATATCACCCTGCCGCACTTGAAGAAGATGATCATCACCATGTTCATTCTGAGCTTGGCCCGCATTATGACCTCCGACTTTGGTCTTTTCTATCAGCTCCCAATGAACAGCTCGTATCTGAAGGATGTGACTCAGACACTGGATGTGTACGTTTTCAACAATCTGGTGGGCAATGACCCCAACATCGGCTTGAATGCAGCCGTAAGTGCGTTCCAGTCTGTGGTAGGCTTTATTCTTGTGATTCTCGCCAACTTTGTGATCAAAAAGGTTGACGATGAAAGTGCTCTGTTCTGAGGAGGTGGCAAAAATGAAAAGAAAGAATGTAACATACGGTAGCGGGATCGTGGAACGGGATGAACAAATTGTGAAGGTAGTCGCCTATATTGTGTTGTCCATACTCTCGATTTTTGCACTGGCACCCTTTATGATCCTCTTTTCGGCATCCATCTCATCGGAAGCAGCTATTGCCAAATATGGATATGGCTTCTTACCGAAGGAATTTAGCCTGGACGCATGGAAATACCTGTGGCAGGCCGCAAAAATCATTTTCCGGGCTTATGGTGTAACGATCATGGTTACCGCTGTTGGCACGGTACTGTCTGTGCTGACTATGTCCATGTTTGCTTACGGCATGATCCAGAAGGTTCGTGGCTTAAAAGTAATTATGGCCATGATGGTTCTGACTATGCTGTTCAACGGCGGCATGGTGTCCAGCTACTATGTTTGGGCAGGCTGGATGGATATCAAAAATTCCATTTTTGCATTACTGTTTCCCAATCTTTTCGCCAGCGCATTCTCTGTCATTTTGATTATGAGCTACTATCGCACCAGTATTCCTCATGAATTGCTGGAGGCAGCCCGAATCGATGGAGCAGGCGAATTCGAAATCTATGTCAAGATCATTCTGCCTCTGTCACTGCCGATCCTTGCAACCATCGGTTTGCTGCAGGCCATTGCCTACTGGAATGACTGGACGAATGGTATGTATTATATTGACGTTCGCCATTCGGAAATGTACAGCATCCAGCTTCTGCTGAATCAGATGAATCAGCAGATCGAATTTATGGCTAACAATCCGGAATTTGCTGCAGAGCTGGGACAGTTAACGATTCCGCAGGAATCTGTCCGCATGGCAATGGCCTTTATTGGCGTGCTGCCGCTGATGATCGCCTTCCCATTCTTCCAGAAATATTTCGCCAAGGGTTTGACTCTGGGCGGTGTAAAAGGATAATCATCAAAAAAGATAGGAGTGAATAT
>JAFQUA010000073.1 GCA_017408725.1 Oscillospiraceae bacterium | reverse complement strand
CACCACTGAGGAAGACATCGCTGCACTGGCTGCTACCAAGGGCAAGACCGTTCAGGCTATCAAGGACATCATCTCCTCCCTGCACGAGTTCAACCCCATGATGGGTCACCGTGGCTGCCGTCTGAGCGTCACCTACCCCGAGATCGCCGCTATGCAGACCAAGGCTGTCATCCGGGCAGCTATCGCAACCAAGAAGAACCACCCCGACTGGACCATGGTTCCCGAGATCATGATCCCCCTGGTCGGCGATGTGAAGGAACTGAAGTACGTTAAGGACATCGTGGTCAAGACTGCTGACGCTGAGATCGCCGCCGCAGGCATCGAGCTGAAGTACGAGGTCGGCACCATGATCGAGATCCCCAGAGCTTGCCTGACCGCTGACGAGATCGCCAAGGAGGCTGAGTTCTTCTGCTTCGGTACCAACGACCTGACCCAGATGACCTTCGGCTTTAGCCGTGACGATGCCGGCAAGTTCCTGAATGCTTACTACGACACCAAGATCTACGAGAACGATCCCTTCGCTAAGCTGGATCAGACCGGTGTTGGCATGCTGATGGAAATGGCTGTGTCCAAGGGCAAGGCTTCCCGCAGCACCCTGCACTGCGGCATCTGCGGCGAGCACGGCGGCGACCCTGTCTCCGTTGAGTTCTGCCACAAGATCGGCCTGGACTACGTGTCCTGCTCCCCCTTCCGTGTTCCCATCGCTCGTCTGGCTGCTGCTCAGGCTGCTATCAAAACTGGGGAGGCCTAATCTGTACTTCAGGTTTTCCATCGGTTACGAGGAAGCGCTGGCGTATAGAAAAGCCAAGGGTCAGTATTTAAGACCCTCTCAGTGGGAAGATCTTCATTGCGAAGTCTTTATCTGAATAAGTTTGATCCCGGGTTACCAGAAATGGTAACCCGGGATTTTTTTGTTTTGTGGCACATTCGACTAATAGACCTGCCTTCGTTACAATGAATGTAGCAAAGGAGGAATGCACATGAATGTCCATTATACTCGCTCCGGAGGTTACTTTATCCCGGATCTGAAGCTACCAGAGGAAACTCGATCCATCGGCAAACGGGGCCGTATGCACCGGAATTATCTCAGGGAACACCATCCCATTCAGTTTAACAACTTGGTGCTGTCCGGCAACCTCTGGAGCTACCTAGCCGACCTGAACGAGCAGGCCCAACAGAGAATGGAAACGCTAGTCGCCCAACTGCGATCCGCAGAGGGTATCACGGAAGCGTTAAAAGCAGCCGATCCCATCGGCTGGACTCAGCGCATGAACAACATCGCCGCCAGAGCGGAAGAAGTCATCCGAGAGGAGCTGATCTATACATGAATATGGAAAATTACATCCGGACACTACACGCCTATGTATCCAGCCACGAACCAAACTTTGGTGATGGAGAATCTGTCCTCACGCTACTTTATGAAGCCTATGCCGAATGCAATAAAATGGATGATGGCACCCTCAAAGAGGACTTTAACGAACTGTATCTACTTATGAACGGCATGCCCCTTCGGGATATGGATAAGATTATCTACCCGGTTTGCACCCTCTGCCGGGATCATCAACGATCAGGTTTTGTTGATGGTGTAAAGGTTGGTGTTCGGCTTGCACAGGAGTTGCAATAATCGAAAAGAACTGGACTTCGCGGAATGCGAAGTCCAGTTCTTTTATAGGGCATAGTAGAATTTACAAATCATGCGTTCCTCGCCCTGGTAAGGGCCAATGCCTTCGTACTCTTTCACAAAGCCGCAGCGCTCCATAACCTTGACGGAAGCCTTGTTATCCGCAAGGCAGATACCGGAGATTTTGGAAAGTCCCAGCTTGGGCATGATGACCGGCAGGAATGCCTTGACCGCTTCGGAGGCGTAGCCTTTCTTGGTGTAATTGCCGCCGATGTGGTAGCCCACCTCCCAAGTGCCATCATCAAAGGGGACGGCCTGGACATAGCCGATGTAGGTGCCATCCTTCAGCAGTACCGGGTACACCAGCGGGCCGTCGCCGTTTTCATAGACGCTCATCAGGAAACCCACAGTGTCCGCCGCTTCCTCCACGGTCTCAAATACTTCATCGGGGACAAAACGGCGGTTGTCCTCGTCGAGAGAATTCAGATGGACAGCTTCCGCCATCTCCATAGTGAACTCGGCAATAATCAGTCTTTCGGTTTCGATTCTCATAATTAGCCATCCTTTTGATATTCCAGAATGTCGCTCGCTTCGCAATCTAGCGCCTCACAAATCGCCGCTAAAGTAGTGAACCGAACAGCGGTAACTTTGTTATTTTTGATTTTGGACAGATTTACATTGGAAATGCCTACCCGCTCGGCAAGCTCGTTCAGGGACATTTTCCGCTCCACCATCATCCGATCCAGTCGAAGAACGATTTTTCCCATAGCGCACACCTCTTACAGCAGACCGTCTACATCTTTTTCTAGCTCCGTGCCATACGCAAAGAACTGGGTCAGGCACAGGACAATGATTCCCATGAAGATGCCGCTTTGGTTGATGCTGATCTCAGCAGCTTCTGCACCAATTACGATTCGGGCAATCACGCTCATAACAAATCCGACCACAGGAACAGCGATGGAGAAAATACCGATTTCTTTCATCATACGGACATTGTCTTTCTGGAAGGGGGTGTTGTTTTCACTCCTTTTGAAGATCAGGCTCAGGTTGCGGAACACCATTGCCATCAGGCCCAGGATCACGGTAGCGCCGATGCCAAACAGGAAGAAGGTAGTCATGTCTACATTTCCGTTTATAACAGGGGCAGTCACTTCAAATCCATATACGGTTAGATTCGCTCCGCAGCATTCCTTGGCATCGAAGCCTACAAAATAGCCTACCCATTGGGGCGCCGCCATAGAACAGACCGTGGCAGCCGCCATCAGAACTGTGCCGACCCAGTGGAATACCTCCAGAATTTTGACGATGATGCTGCCGATTTTGACTTTCTTCATGATGCTTACCTCCATATATTGATTGGTTGAGGAAAGCGTATCACAAGTTTTAATGTTTGTCAATCTCTTTTTAATGTCCGGCATTAAATATAATGCGTTTGACATTAAAAATATTTCGCGTTATAATAATGAAAACGACAAAGGAGGGTTAGCCATGAACGAAATGGAGTATCAAATGATCTTCAAACGGAAGTCCTTTCATTTATTCAAAGACATCGGGCATCTATCGGATATAGAACTGGCTCAGATTGAAGAAGCCTTTCATTCCTGCCGATCACTGTTCCCGGAAATCAAAGTGGATATGAGAATCGTTCCGGCAAATCAGACCACCTGCAAGCGAGGGCAGGAATACTGCATCCTGCTCTACAGCGAAAAGAAGGAGGGGTATCTCCCCAATATCGGCTACATCGGGGAGCAGCTGGATCTATATCTCGCTTCCATGAATATCGGTGCCCTGTGGTTCGGAATTGGAAAAACAGAGGAGCCGTCGTATAATGGCCTGGATTTCGTTATCATGATTGCCATTGCGAAAATGCCCCAGGACAAGTTCCGAAAGGATATGTTCAAAAGCAAGCGCAAGCCTCTGGATGAAGTGTGGCATGGCGAGCATT